>NZ_JBFBHG010000011.1:0-116481 GCF_040685095.1 Microbacterium sp. NPDC089189 | reverse complement strand
TTTTTCCCAACACGACGCTTTTCCTATCTCGCGCCTTACACTATCACTATCGTGGTGTGCGGGGCGGCCTTGCCGCCCGGCACACCTCGCTTTATCCGGGGTGTCTCATGCATGATCCAGCGCGTTCCGCCGGCCGCGGACGGCCTCGAGCGGGTTCCTTCCGCGACTTTGCGCCGCACGCCCTGGCGGAGGGGCGAGGGCTCACCCGGGAGCTCGCGTCCGAGAACGGCGAGGGGCTCACCCTCCAATGGGCCCTCCATCTCCTCGAGGTGCGGTCTCGCGAGGCCAGGATCCGACAGCCCGCGGGCACGGCGCAGCTCGTCGTCGGGCTCTCCGGCCCGCAGGTCCTCGTCGGCGACGGCGATGCCCGTGTGCCCCTCCGGCCCGAGGTGGTCGTCTCGGAGCGCACCGCGACGCTCGACCTCAGCAGGCCCGGCCCCCGCGGCGGCATGCCGCCGAGCACGCTGCTGACCCTGAGTTACGACTCCTCGCGCGCCACGCCCAGCATCCACTTCGCCCACGTCACCGGGCACCTGCATCTGCGTCCCGACGTGCGGGTCGTGGTGGTCATGCGCGGCTCGATCACCCACGACGACCTGAGCCTGCCGGCGAAGTCCGTGCTCTCGCTCGAGCCGGGCTCCTCGCCGTACCTGCACGGCGAGGACGCGCGGGTCGTGCTCCTGCGCGTCCCCTAGCTCAGCGCGAGGACCGAGCGGCAACCACCGAGCGCACGACTTCCCTCCGAGTGCACGACGTACTCACGCGCCTACCCGGTGCGCTAGACGGCAAGCCGTGCACTCGGCGCTGCGCGCCTGCGCCAAGCCTCTGCGGCGTGGGCCCACCCGAGGGTTCGCATCCGCTCAGCCCGATGAACGACAGAAGCCGGCACCCCTGCGGGGCACCGGCTTCTGTCGTTGGCGGAGGATGGGGGATTCGAACCCCCGAGGGCTTTCACCCAACACGCTTTCCAAGCGTGCGCCATAGGCCACTAGGCGAATCCTCCTCGGCCCCGGAGGGCCGCATACCATCCTACCGTGCTCGCGCGGCTGCTCCGGACCCGGCGCCCGCCGCATCCGTTCCGGGGCGCACGACGAGGGAGCGCGGGGCCAGGAGGGCGAGGGTGCGGCGCGCCGGCGGGGAGGCCGCACCGAGGCCCGCGCGCACGGCCGCCGCCGCCGACACCAGAGAGCGCCCGCCCCGCGTCCGCCCGACGGCGACGGCCCCCGTGGGCGCGTAGCTCGCGTGCTCGATCGCGCCGACCAGCGCCTGCATCGCCTCCGCCGGCGCCCCGAGCGCGATGAGCCGAGCCCCGAACGCGCGCGGGGACTCGCTGGGAGGTACGGGGATGCCGAGATCGATCGCCGCGGTCTGCACGAAACGCCACGCGGCGCTCTCGTCGCCGGTACCCGCAGCGGCGAGCGTGCGACGGCGGACGACCTCGCGGGCCACTGCCGGAGCGGCGAGGACCGCGAGGCCCAGGAGCACGGCGAGGGTCGCGGGCCACAGCGCGCCGACGCCGCCGCCGGCGTTCTGGCTGCCGGCCTGCGGGGCGTCGGGAGTGTCGGGGCGTTCGGTGGGTGCCGTGCTGGCCGTGGGCTCGGGCTGGTCGGCCGGTGCCTGGTCGGGGCGGTCGGTGGCGCTGCCGGTGGCCGTCGTGAAGACCGTCGCGACGCCGAGACTGTTCGTCGGTTCGAACGGCACCCAGCCGATGCCCTCGAAGTACACCTCCGGCCACGAGTGCAGCAGGTCGCTCGTGACCGAGTACACCAGCCGGTCGTCGACCCGCTCATCGGTGCCCATGCCCGGCAGGTAGCCGATCACGATGCGGGTCGGCATGTCGAGCGAACGGGTCATGACGGCGAACGCCGAGGCGAAGTGCACGCAGTACCCCTCGCGCACCTCGAGGAACTGGGCGATCGCATCGACGCCCGCCCCGTCGAATCCGTCGTCCACGGGCGCGCGCAGGGAGTAGCTGAACTCGCTCGAGCGGAACCACCGCTGCAGCGCCGCCGCCGCGTCGTAGTCGTTGGTGGCCTCGGCGGTGATCTCGCGGGCCGTCTCGGCGATGATCTCGGGCGTGCCGTCGGGGATGTCCCGCAGCTGCGGGTCGACGTTCGCGCCCCGCGACGTGGCGGCCCGGATCTGCTCGAGCGATGGCCGCGGTGCCTGCGTGATGACCTCGTAGCTCTGACCGCCCGTGAACGTGTCGGCGCCGACCACGGTGCGGTTGTCGGGCACGATGCCCCAGTTGCCCGTGAGGCCGGTGATCTCGGTGGCCGGGAACGGCACCGGCAGGAAGGCGGTGTCGAGCTGTTCGATCTCGACGTGCGTGTCGGCCTCGTTCAGGGCCACGTCGCCCCTCGCGCCGACCGGTCCGAACCCGTCGCCGCCGTCGACCGGGGTGCTTTCCCGCTGATCGGGGCGCCACACATCCCCCACGAAGCTCGACAGCGTCACCGCGCGCAGATACGGGGCACGGGCGTCCGAGGTGTGCACCCGCAGCACCTCGACGGGATTGGGGCGGCGCAGGTCGTCGCCGAGGCGCAACGTCGGATTGATCCCCGTGTTGCCCACGCCGCCGATGGTCGAGGACCGGGTGTCGGGGGCCGGCAGCAGGGGAGTGACCACGACGGCGACGGTGAGGGCCACCGCCGCGATACCGATCGCTGACACGGTCGTGCCCGCCGAGCGCGGTGCGGAACGCCCCGCCCGGGTGCGCGTGTCGGTGCGCAGCAGGAAGAGGATGCTCGCCGCCAGCAGCGCGAAGGCGAAGACGTCCATCGGCGCGGGCACGGCGATCGCCGGAACGAGGGCGACGGCGACGAGGGCCACCGCACCCAGCAGGGGCATCCGCGTCGTGAGCACGACGTGGTCGAGCACGACCGTCAACGCCCCGATCGACGCGACGACGAAGAAGGAGAGCGCGGGGGTGGGCTCGAGCGGGGCAGCGCCGACGGCCATCTCCTGCACGGCGCCGCCGATCGCGGCCCACATCGCCGACAGCGTGGTGGGCGAGGGCACGAAGCCCGCATAGGCCGACGGGCCGAAGAACATCGCCGTCACCCCGAACACCCAGAGGACGAACTCGATTGCGGTCGCGCCCAGCGGAGCGACGCCGATGCGGCGCAGCACCACGCCGATCGTCAGCAGGACGGCGGCGAGGCCCAGGCCCGACGCCACCCACCAGCCGGGGCCGACCACCCGCAGGACCGGAAGCGTGGTGGCGATGAGGGCGACGAAGATGCCGACGGCCAGCGCCGCCTGACCGCCCGAGCGCTCACGAGCCGACATGACCGAGCCTCCGATCCACGGCCGCGTGCCAAGAACGGCTCACGTCGTCCTGCAGCTGCGCCGCCGCCCACCCGGATGCCGCATCGAGCGCACCGGGACCGGGCGACGTGGCGAGCAGCACCGGAAAGGAGCTGTGGTGGCCGACCGCCGACAGCGTGGCCGCATCCGCCTCGTCCAGCCGACCGGTCACGACGATGAGGGGTCCCGTCGTCTCGCCCGCGAAGAGGTCGACGAGCGCGAGGAGGTGATCGTCGAGTCGCGCCTGCACGGTCGCGAGCATGAGCATGGCCGCGTCGAGGCCTGCCGCGTCGCCGGGATCGATGCGGTCGCACAGCAGCGCGCCGTCCGCGTCGCACACGTCGACGGCGTAGCCGTCGTGCGCCAGGCGCGCCACCACGGCGGCGCAGGCCCGGACCGCGGATTCGAACGCGTCGTCCGCGGCCGTGGACTCCATCGCCTCGGGCGACCACCGGGCGACGCCGCGGTCGAGCACGACGGTCGCTTCGGGCGAGCTCTCCTGCTCCTCCTGCCGCACCATCAGCTCGTCGCGGTGCGCCGAGGCGCGCCAGTGGATGCGGCGCATCGAGTCGCCGGGCGCCCACGGCCGGGCGATGACGTCGTCCGAACCCTGCCCGAGTCGGTTGAGGCGCACCGCGTCGGCGCCGCCGCTGCGGCCGGGCACCCCCGCGAGCGAGGGCAGGTCGACGACGGCCGGGGTGACGACCACGCGCGTCGGCTCGCCGAGCGAGACGGTGCGCCGCGCGATGCCGAACGGGTCGGTGGAGGTGAGCTCCAGCGGCCCCAACCAGTGGATGCCGCGCCGCCCGGCGGTCACGCGGTAGGACACGTGTGCTTCGCGCTCGCCGCGGCTCAGTCCCGAGGGGAGCGTCGGAAACGTCCCGTCGGCATCGCCGGCGAGTCCGTCCGAGAGTCCGTCGCGCCACCGTCCCCCCGAAGCGGGCAAAGCGGTGCGCAGCAGGACCCGCACCGCGACGTCGATCTCTTCGCCCGAGACCGGGCGCCGCGGCGCGATGACGCGGGTCACGTCGGCCCGGCCGCGGGTGGCCCAGACGACGCCCATGCTCGCGGCGGTGAGGGTGAGCAGCAGGATGCCGAACCAGACCAGTTCGACCAGGCCGAGCTCGCCCGACGCGATGATGCTCGCGATACCGAGGACGAGCGCGCCGGTCCCGCGCACGGTCAGCGGCCAGAGACGTCTCATGTGTTCACGCGCGGGAGGCCAGCGGCACCCGCACGCCGCCGATGATGCGCTCGAGGATCGCCGGCACGCCGTGGCTCTCGCCGCGCGCGCTCCCGGCGCGGGCGGCGATGAGCCGGTGGGCGAACACCGGCACGACCAGCGAGGCGACGTCGTCGGGGATGACGAACGAACGCCCCTCGAGCGCCGCCCAGACCTTCGCCGCACGCACGAGCTGCAGCGTCGCCCGCGGGCTCGCGCCGAGCCGGATCTCGGGGTGCGCGCGGGTGGCCTGAGCCAGCGCCACGGCGTACTCCTCGACGGCGGGCGAGACGTGGATGCGGCGCGCCCAGGCGATCAGCTCGCCCACCTGCGCGGCCGAGACGACAGGGGTGATGTGCGCGAGCGGGTTCTCCGTCTCGCGCTGCCGGAGCATGAGCACCTCGGCCGCGGCATCCGGGTAGCCCATCGAGATGCGCATCATGAAGCGGTCGCGCTGCGCCTCCGGCAGGGCGTACGTGCCCTCCATGTCGAGGGGGTTCTGCGTGGCGACGACGAGGAAGGGGTCGGGCAGCACGCGCGACCGGCCGTCGACGGTGACCTGGCGTTCCTCCATCGCCTCGAGAAGGGCGGACTGGGTCTTGGGGGAGGACCGGTTGATCTCGTCGGCGATCACGACGTTCGCGAACACCGCGCCGGGCTTGAACTCGAACTCGCGCGCCGCCGGGTCGAATACAGAGACGCCGGTGACGTCACCGGGGAGGAGATCGGGGGTGAACTGGATGCGGCGCACCGTCGCATCGATCGAGGCCGACAGCGCCCGGGCGAGCATCGTCTTGCCGACGCCCGGCACGTCCTCGATGAGCAGGTGCCCCTCGGCGAGCAGTGTGACCAGGGCAGACCGCACGGCGGCGGGCTTGCCGTCGATCACCGTCGACACGCTGTCGGCGATCGCGGTCGTGATCTGCGCGAACGATGCGGCGGTGACCGCCGGGGCGAGGAGCCCATCCGAGACGTGCGCGGTGTCGGTCATCCATCGGCCTTCCGTTCGGGCGGGCTCGCCGCCCCGATCGTAACCCGGCCACGCAGGCCCCTGGCGGGGGATTAGCCGAGAGCTGCGTGCGTTAGACTCGAATCAGCTCTCCGCGAGGCGGCATCCAGGCCAACTCCCCCAGGACGGAAACGTAGCAAGGGTAACCAGGCTCTGCCGGGTTCGCGGAGAGTCTTTTCTTTCCCCCGACAACCCGCGCGGGCGTCCGTTGTCGGCGTGGAACGCCCCCCGGAGATCGACGACCTGCGCCGGATCCCGGGGATCACGGGTGCGGCCGACGTCACCGGCGACGCGGGCCTGAGCGGGGCGCTTACTCGTCGCCCTCGACGAAACTGCAATCGACCGATCCGGCTCGCTCGTCGGCGACCAGGACATTGCCGTCGCGGCGGATCTCGCACGAGATGACCGTGGTGGCGACCGGAGTCCGCGCGTTGATTCCGATGACCGTTGCGTTCGAGTCGAGAGTGATGGTGTCTCCCGAGTTCCACGTCGCGGTCGTGCGATCGGCGCCGTCCCTGATCACCACGTCGACAGGATCGGGGGAGTCGACCTCGATCGTGTAGACCGCGGACGGGGCCGCGGCCCCTGAGGAGATCGCCGCGACGACGACGACGGCGGGAACCATCATCGCCAGGGGCGCCAGCACGAACGCGATGACGCGTCCGGGGCGAGCGTCGGCGGATCCTCGGGCCATGAGAGCGAGAACGAGTGCGACCGCACCGAGGACGATGGGTCCGAGCAGGAGGACGACGCGCGACGACGACAGGAGCAGCGTCATCGCGAAGAAGGCGAGCGCGACGATCGAGAGCACCACACTCGCCAGGCGCAGCCGCGACACCGCGAGAGCCCGACCTTCAGGCATGGGATGCTCCCTTCATCGAGCGAACAAGCGACCCGACCTCACAGACCGGCGATCTCGGCCGATCCCTCGACGAACAATATCTTTGCGATCGGCGAACGGACCTGGTTTCGGGCCGTGTCCCCGCAGCCGAGCTTCGTGCTCATCGATCGCTCACTCGCGCTACGGCGCCGTCGCGACGTGCCTCGGGTCGATGCACCCGAGTGGCGCTGATCCCGCGGCGGCGGGAGGAACCTGCCGGGGGTGCGGAGGTTATTCACGGACGGCTCATCTGGCTCCCCAGGTAAGGGCGACCTAGGCTGGTCGGGTGGCTCAGAGCATCCTCATCACGTCAGCAGAAGGCCATTCCGGGAAGTCGACGATCGCGTTGGGGGTGCTGGAGGCACTGAGCCACGCGACCGCTCGCGTGGGAGTGTTCCGCCCGATCGCGCGGTCGACCCGCGAACGCGACTACGTGCTCGAGATGCTGCTCGACCACGACGGCGTCGATCTCGCCTACGACGACTGCATCGGCGTCGACTACGACGCGCTGCACGCCGACCCGGATGCGGCCCTCGCGCGCATCGTCGAGCGGTACAAGACCATCGAGGCGCAGTGCGACGCGGTGGTCATCCTCGGCAGCGACTACACGGATGTGGGGGGTCCCGCCGAGCTCGGCTACAACGCCCGCATCGCCGCGAACCTCGGCGCACCCGTCCTGCTGGTCGTGGGCGGACGTGCGCAGCAGGGGCAGGGCGAGCAGCTGGGCATCAGCGAGGCGCGCACGCCCGACGACGTCGCGCAGATCGCCAAGCTGTCGGTGAGCGAGCTGCGCGCCGAGCGCGCCGAGCTCTTCGGCGTGGTCGCGAACCGTGTGGCGCCCGACCGTCTCGACGAGACGATCGCCGCGATCCGCACCTCGGTGCGCGAAGCCGCCGACGTCCCGGTCTGGGCGCTCCCGGAGGACCGTTACCTCGTCGCCCCGTCCGTCCGGGTCGTCATGCGCTCGGTCGACGGCGTGCTCGTCAAGGGTGACCCTGACCTGCTCTCCCGCGACGTGCTCGGCGTCATCGTCGCCGCGATGTCGCCCGCGAACGTCCTGCCGCGCCTCAGCGAGAGCGCGGTCGTCGTGATCCCGGCCGACCGCACCGAGGTGCTGCTCGCGACGCTCCTCGCCAACGCGTCCGGCACGTTCCCCTCGATCGCCGGCATCGTTCTGAACGGACCGTTCCCGCTGCCCGCCGACATCGACCGCCTCATCGACGGCCTCGACTCGCGGGTGCCGATCATCGCGACCGACCGCGACACCTACGACACCTCCGTGCGCATCATGAACACCCGCGGACGCCTGGCCGCCGACTCGCAGCGCAGCTACGACACGGCGCTCGCGCTGTTCGAGACGCACGTCGACGGGGCCGAGCTCACGCGTCTGCTCGGACTCGCCCGCCCCACCGTCGTCACACCGCTCATGTTCGAGTACGGCCTCGTGGCGCGCGCCCGTTCCGCCCGCCGCCGCATCGTGCTGCCCGAGGGCGATGATGACCGCGTGCTGCGCGCCGCCGCCACCGTGCTCGCCCGCGGCATCGCGGACGTCACGATCCTGGGTGAGGAGATCGAGGTGCGCGGTCGCGCCCTCGAACTCGGCATCGACCTGACCGGCGCCGACATCGTCAGCCCCTTCGACGCGGTGCTCGTGCAGCGCTTCGCCGAGGAGTACACCCGCCTGCGCGCCCACAAGGGCATGACCCTCGGCCGCGCCGCCGACACGATCACCGACGTCTCCTACTTCGGCACGATGATGGTGCACCTGGGTCTGGCCGACGGCATGGTGTCCGGCGCCGCGCACACCACGGCCCACACCATCCGGCCCGCGTTCGAGATCATCAAGACGCGTCCCGACGTCTCCGTCGTCTCGAGCGTGTTCCTGATGGCGCTCGCCGACCGCGTGCTCGTCTACGGCGACTGCGCCGTCATCCCGGACCCGACCGCGCCCCAGCTCGCCGATATCGCCGTGTCGTCCGCCGAGACCGCCGAGCGGTTCGGGATCACGCCGCGCGTCGCGATGCTCTCGTACTCGACCGGCGAGTCCGGCTCGGGCGCGGACGTCGAGAAGGTGCGCGAGGCCACCGTGCTGGTGCGCGAGCGCGCCGCCGACCTGCCGGTCGAGGGCCCCATCCAGTACGACGCCGCCGCCGACGCGGCCGTCGCGTCCAAGAAGATGCCCGGCTCCGCCGTGGCCGGGCGCGCGACCGTGTTCGTCTTCCCCGATCTGAACACGGGCAACAACACCTACAAGGCGGTGCAGCGCTCCGCCGGCGCCGTCGCGATCGGGCCGGTCCTGCAGGGGCTCAACAAGCCGATCAACGACCTGTCCCGCGGCGCGCTCGTGGAGGACATCGTCAACACGATCGCGATCACCGCCATCCAGGCCCAGGGCGAGGCGCCCGCATCCGAAGAGGAACGGTAAGTAACACATGAGCGTCGTCCTGGTCATCAACAGCGGCTCGTCGTCCTTCAAGTACCAGCTCGTCGACCCCGAGACGGGCGCCGCCCTGGCCTCGGGTCTCGTCGAGCGCATCGGCGAGCCGGTGGGTGTCGCCAAGCACAAGGTGCACTTCAGCGGGGCGGGCGCCGCCGCGGTGGATGCGGAGTACGCCCGCGAACTGCCGATCCCCGACCACGCCGTCGGCTTCGGCGTCATGCTCGAGGCCTTCGCCGAGCACGGCCCGTCGCTCGAGGAGAACCCGCCCATCGCGATCGGACACCGCGTCGTCCAGGGCGGGGCGCGCTTCTTCCACCCGACGCTGATCGACGACCTCGTCGAGATCAACATCGACGAGCTGTCGGTGCTGGCACCCCTCCACAACCCCGGCGCCGTGCAGGGGATCCGCGCGGCGCGCGCGGCCTTCGCCGACCTGCCGCACGTGGCCGTCTTCGACACCGCGTTCCACCAGACGCTGCCGCCGGCCGCGTACACGTACGCGATCGACCGCGACATCGCTCGCAAGCACCGCATCCGCCGGTACGGGTTCCACGGCACCAGCCACCGGTACGTCAGCCAGGCCGCTGCCGACTACCTCGACACCCCGGTGCGCGAGCTCAAGCAGATCGTGCTGCACCTGGGCAACGGCGCGTCCATCACCGCGATCGACGGCGGGCACTCGGTGGAGACCTCGATGGGGCTCACCCCGCTCGAGGGCCTCGTCATGGGAACCCGCTCGGGCGACCTCGACCCGTCGGTCCTGCTCGTGCTGGCGCGCCGCGAGGAGATGTCGCCGAGCGAGCTCGACACCTTCCTCAACAAGCGCAGCGGCATCCTGGGCCTCGCGGGCGTCTCGGACATGCGCGACGTCGAAGACCGCTACGCGGCGGGTGACGGTGCGGCGACCCTCGCCTTCGACGTCTACATCCACCGCCTGCGCGCCTACATCGGGGCGTACATCGCGCAGCTCGGCGGCGTCGACGTCATCTCCTTCACCGCCGGCGTGGGCGAGAACTCCGCGACCGTGCGCGCCGCGGCGCTGGAGACCCTCGGGTTCCTGGGCCTGAAGCTCGATCCGCAGCGCAACGAGGAGCGCCGGCGCGACGTCCGCACGATCTCGACGGACGATTCCGCGATCACGGTGCTCGTGGTGCCCACCAACGAGGAGCTCGAGATCGCCCGCCAGGCCGTCCAGGTCGTCGCCGCGTCCTGACCCGGGTTCCGCGTCTGCCCATCCCGCATCCGCCGAGCGCACGACATCCCGCCGAGTGCACGGCTCACCGACGCAGCCAGGCCGTGCATCCGACGCGAAGCCGTGCACTCGGGATGCGGTGACGCGGGGCGGCGGATACCGACGCGTAACCTGTCGCGACTACGCTGGCCGAAACCCTGGTCGACCCGCTCTGGAGGCTTCGTGACCGATCTGCCCGTCCTGCCCGATCTGTCCACGTACGATGCCGTGCTCTTCGACCTGGATGGGGTCCTCACCCCGACGGCCGAGGTGCACATGCACGCGTGGCAGACGATGTTCGAGAACCTGTTCGCGGCGTGGAACATCGTGCCGCCCTACACCGAGCACGACTACTTCGAGCACCTGGACGGGAAGAAGCGGTACGACGGCGTCGCGAGCCTGCTGCGCTCGCGCGACATCGAGGTGCCGTGGGGCGACCCCGCCGACGACCCGGCGCTCGACACGGTGTGCGGGATCGGCAACCGCAAGAACGACGTGTTCGCCGCCGTCCTGCGCGAAGACGGCGTGGCGCCGTACCCCGGTTCGCTCGCGCTGCTGGATCAGCTGCAGGCGCAGGGCATCCCGGTCGCCGTGGTCTCGAGCTCGAAGAACGCCGAAGAGGTGCTGCGCGCCGCCGGCATCCGCGATCGCTTCGGCGTCGTCATGGACGGTGTGATCGCCGAACGCGACCACCTGGCGTCCAAACCCGCTCCCGACGTGTTCATCGAAGGAGCCCGGATGCTGGGCGTCGACCCGGCTCGCAGCGCCGCCATCGAGGACGCCATCAGCGGGGTGCGCTCGGCGGCGTCCGGCGGCTTCGCGCTCGTCGTGGGCGTCGACCGCGGCGTCGGCCCCGATGCGCTGTTCGACGCGGGCGCGCACGTGGTCGTCGACGACCTCGCGGCGTTCGTAGACTGAGCCGACCCCCCTCCACCGCGACCTCACGACCCCCCGTGCGGAAGGCATGCCCATGATGGATCGAGACCGTTTCCCCGTCGACCCGTGGCGACTCGTCGAGCGCACGTTCGATATCGACGAGGCGGGCGTCACCGAGACGCTCTTCACCCTCGGCAACGGCTATCTGGGCCTGCGCGGGAACCAGCCGGAGGGGCGGTTCGGTCACGAGCACGGCACCTTCATCAACGGCTTCCACGAGGTCTTCCCGATCCGTCACGCCGAGCAGGCGTACGGCTTCGCCGAGGTGGGGCAGACCATCATCAACGCGCCCGACGCGAAGGTGATGCGGGTGTACGTCGACGACGAGCCGCTGTCGTTCGATGTCGCCGACCTGCTCGAGTACGAGCGCAGCCTCGACCTGCGCGACGGCGTGCTGCGCCGTCACCTGCTCTGGCGCACGCCGTCGGGCAAAGAGGTGCGCATCGACTACGAGCGCATCGTCTCGTTCGACGAGAAGCACCTCGCGATCATGAGCATCGAGGTGACGGTGCTGAACGCCGACGCCCCGGTGACGGTCAGCTGCCAGCTGGTCAATCGTCAGGACGGCGAGGACGTCTACGGCGGCCGCCCGGCGGGCAAGCTGAAGGCCGGGTTCGACCCGCGTCGCGCGGAGCGCATCCACGACCGCGTGCTGCAGCCCGAGGAGTACTGGCAGGACGGTGCGCGCTCGGTCCTGAGCTACCACGTCACCGAGTCGGGCATGTCGCTGGCCGTCGCCGCCGACCACCTCATCGAGACCGACAACCAGTACACCGCGCGGAGCCTCGTGCAGCCCGACATCGCCAAGAACGTGTTCCGCGTGCAGGCGAAGGCCGGAGTGCCCGTCAAGGTCACCAAGCTCGTGAGCTATCACACCTCGCGCGGCGTGCCCGCCTCCGAGCTGGTCGACCGCTGCCGGCGCACGCTCGACCGTGCCGGGCAGGAGGGCGTCGCCGAGCAGTTCGCCAAGCAGCGCCGCTGGCTCGACGGCTTCTGGCAGCGCTCCGACGTGCGCATCGGCGGCCACGACGACCTGCAGCAGGCCACCCGGTGGTGCCTCTTCCAGCTCGCCCAGGCTGCGGCGCGCGCCGACGGCCAGGGCGTGCCCGCCAAGGGCGTCTCGGGTTCGGGGTACAGCGGCCACTACTTCTGGGACACCGAGATCTACGTCCTGCCGTTCCTGACGTACACGACCCCGCACTGGGCGCGCAACGCGCTGCGGATGCGCGTGCACATGCTGCCCGCCGCCCGCAAGCGCGCGTTCCAGCTGAACGAGGCCGGCGCCCTCTTCCCCTGGCGCACGATCAACGGCGAGGAGGCCTCGGCCTACTACGCCGCGGGTACCGCGCAGTACCACATCAACGCCGACGTCAGCTTCGCGCTGGCCAAGTACGTGCGCGCCACGAGCGACGTCGAGTTCCTCTACCGCGAGGCCGTCGACATCGCCGTCGAGACGGCGCGGATGTGGAACTCGCTCGGCTTCTGGCGCGACGAGATCGACGGGCAGGACTCCTTCCACATCCACGGTGTGACGGGACCCGACGAGTACACGACGGTCGTGAACGACAACCTGTTCACGAACGTCATGGCGCGCTTCAACCTGCGCTTCGCCGCACGCACCGTCCGCGAGATGGAACTCGAGGCGCCCGAGGCGTACCGCCTGATGGTCGACCGCCTGCACCTCGACCCGGATGAGGCGGAGGCGTGGGAGAAGGCCGCCGACGCCATGCACATCCCGTTCAGCCCGGCGCTCGGCATCCACCCGCAGGACGCGGTGTTCCTGGAGCGCGAGGTGTGGGACCTGGAGAACACCCCCGACGAGCAGCGTCCGCTGCTGCTGCACTTCCACCCGCTGGTGATCTACCGCTACCAGGTGCTCAAGCAGGCGGATGTGGTGCTCGCGCTGTTCCTGCAGGGCAACCACTTCACCGACGCCGAGAAGCTCGCGGACTTCGAGTACTACGACGCGCTGACGACGGGGGACTCCACCCTGTCGGGCGTGGTCCAGTCGATCCTCGCGGCCGAGGTCGGCTACCAGGACCTGGCGCTGGAGTACTTCCTCGACTCGATCTTCGTCGACCTCGCGGACCTGCACTCCAACGCGGCCGACGGTGTGCACGTCGCCTCGGCAGGCGGCGTGTGGACCTCGCTCGTGTGCGGCTTCGGCGGCATGCGCGACCACTTCGGCGAGCTGACCTTCGATCCGCGCCTGCCCGCCGACTGGCCGGAGCTGTCGTATTCGCTCGCCTGGCACGACGCGCAGCTGCACGTCGTGCTGCGCCGTGACGAGATGATCGTGAGCAACGGCGCGGGCGGCGACGAGGTGGCGTTCACGGTGCGCGGTGTCGCCTACACGGTGGGCGGCGGCGACGAGGTCGTGGTGCCGCTCGCCACGCAGGGCCCCGTGCGGGAGGGGCGTCCGACGCTGCGGATGTTCGCCGACGTGCGCCTCGAGGACGGCACGCTGCTGTCCGCATCGGTTCCGACGCTCACCTCCGCCATCCCCACCGTCACGGGACCCGTCCCGGTCGGCGGGGACCGCGGACTGGACGCCTGATCGACGGATGCGGCGGAGGGCGCCCCACCGCGCGGGTTCTCCCCGCCGCGGTGTCGGCGGCACGCCGTAGGCTAGTGCGGTGACCACAGCCCTCTACCGCCGCTACCGTCCTGAGGCGTTCGGCGAGATGATCGGGCAGTCCCAGGTCACCGACCCGCTCATGACGGCGCTGCGCGGCGACCGCATCGGTCACGCGTATCTGTTCTCGGGCCCGCGAGGCTGCGGCAAGACCACGTCGGCGCGCATCCTGGCGCGCTGCCTCAACTGCGCCGAGGGCCCCACCGACACGCCGTGCGGCACGTGCGACAGCTGCGTCGAGCTGGGGCGCGGCGGCGGCGGGTCGCTCGACGTCGTCGAGATCGACGCGGCCAGCCACAACGGCGTCGACGACGCACGCGACCTCCGCGAGCGGGCGATCTTCGCCCCCGCGCGCGACCGGTTCAAGATCTTCATCCTCGACGAGGCGCACATGGTGACCCCGCAGGGGTTCAACGCGCTGCTCAAGCTGGTCGAGGAGCCCCCGGCGCACGTCAAGTTCATCTTCGCCACGACCGAACCCGAGAAGGTCATCGGCACGATCCGCTCGCGCACCCACCACTACCCGTTCCGGCTGGTGCCGCCGGCGGCGATGCTCGAGTACGTGCAGCAGATGTGCGAGACCGAGGGCGTCGCGGTCGAGCCCGGCGTCCTGCCGCTCGTCGTCCGCGCCGGCGGCGGGTCGCCGCGTGACACCCTCTCGCTTCTCGACCAGCTCATCGCCGGCTCCGAGAACGACGCCGTCGGGTACGAGCGGGCCGTCGCGCTGCTGGGCTACACGCACGCCGAGCTGCTCGACGAGGTCGTGACCGCCTTCGGCGACGGCGATGCCGCGGCGGCCTTCGCCGCCGTCGACCGCGTCGTGCAGACCGGGCAGGACCCGCGTCGTTTCATCGAAGACCTGCTCGAGCGGCTGCGTGACCTGATCGTCATCGCCGCCACCGGCGCCGGTGCCTCGTCCGTGCTCCGGGGCATCCCCTCCGACGAACTCGAGCGGATGTCGCGGCAGGCGGTCGCGATCGGCACCGCGCGGCTCTCGCGCATCGCCGACATCGTCATCGCCGCGCTCGACGAGATGACCGGCGCCACCTCGCCGCGTCTCCAGCTCGAACTCATGGTGGCGCGCGTCCTCGCGCAGGGCGGCGCGGTGGTGGCAGCCGCCCCCGCCGTCGTGGCGGCATCCGTGCCGGCCCCGGCGCCGGTGCGCGAGCCCGTCGCCGCCCCGGCACCGGTGCGCGCGCCGGCCAGCGCACCGCTTGCCAGCGCACCGCCCGCAGCCGCACCGCGCGCGGATACCCCGAGTCCGGCCCCCGAGGCGCGTCCGAGCGCACCGGCCGCCGACGCCCCGGCCCCGGCGGCCACCGTTGCCGCCGAGGCGCCCGCAGAGCCGGCGCCCGCCGCCGCTCCCGCGCCGGAGGTGCCGGCAGGGCCCGTCACGCTGCAGCGCATGCGCGACGCGTGGCCCGAGGTCCTCGGCCGTCTCGAAGGCATCAGCCGGTCGTCGTGGTTGATCGCCACGGTGGCCCGCGTCGCGGGACTCGACGGCGACATCCTCACGCTGACCTTCCAGAGTCAGAGCGACGTCGCGGCCTTCAAGCGGCGTGCCGCCGGCAGCGGGCCGAGCGAGGACCTCCGCCAGGCGATCCAGGGCATCCTCGGCATCCGGGTCAAGTACATCGCCCGCCAGGACTCCGAGGGGTCCGGGGGCTCGGGCGATGCCGGCCCCGGCGATCCCGGTCCTGGTCCCGCCGCCCCCGGCGACGGCGCTGCGGGCGGACCGAGCGTCGGTACCGCGCCCGCACCGGCGAGTGACCCGGCGGCGCCGCGGGCAGCGGCGCCCGCGCCCGGTGCGCCCGAGCAGCGGCCGGCCACGTCGCGTCCCGCGAACGCCGCGCCCGTCACCGAGTGGGCCGTCGCCCCCATCCCGACCGAAGACCCGTCCGCCGTGGTCGCCGCGGGGCAGCTGCCCGTCGACGACGAGCCGGAGGACGTGTCGTTCGCGCCGCAGCGCACCGTCACGCTCGCGCCCCCGGCGCCCGCGGACGGCGCCGTCCTCGCTCCGGCCGAGGTCGCGCCCTCGTTCGCGGCCGACGAGCCGGACGACCCCGAGAACGAAGAGACCTACCCGGTCGACGTACCGGTGCCCCCCGTCGTCGTCCCGCCGACGCGCACCGCGCCGAGCGGCATCCAGCGCTACGGCGAGGCCGTGGTCCGCCAAGTCCTGGGCGCCCAGTTCGTCCGTGAAGAGCCCTTCGAACGCCCCACGAGGTTCGCCTGATGTACGACGGCATCGTCCAAGACCTGATCGACGAGTTCGGCCGCCTTCCCGGCATCGGGCCGAAGTCCGCGCAGCGGATCGCGTTCCACATCCTGCAGACACCGAACTTCGACGTCGTGCGGCTGTCGCAGCTGCTCGGCGAGGTGCGCGACAAGGTGCGCTTCTGCGAGGTGTGCGGCAACGTGACCGAGCAGGTGCGGTGCGCCATCTGCCGTGATCCGCGGCGCAACGAGACCCTCATCTGCGTCGTCGAGGACGCGAAGGACGTGGCGGCCATCGAACGCACCCGTGAGTTCAAAGGCCTGTATCACGTGCTCGGCGGAGCGATCAGCCCGATCGCGGGGGTGGGCCCGGACGATCTGCGCATCGCGCAGCTCATGCAGCGCCTTGCCGACGCGACGGTGCAGGAGGTCATCCTCGCGACTAACCCGAACCTCGAGGGCGAGGCGACGGCGACTTATCTCAGCCGGCTCCTGACGACCCTCGAGATCCGCGTCACCCGGCTCGCGTCCGGCCTGCCCGTCGGCGGCGACCTCGAGTACGCCGACGAGGTGACCCTCGGTCGCGCGTTCGAGGGGCGCCGCGTCCTCTGAGGACGACGCCCCGGCGCCGGTCCCGTCAGCGCAGGACTTCGACCAGCGCCACCCACGACACGACGACCGCCGCGACGATGGCCAGCAGCGCGCCGGCCGCGGCGGCGACGAGCGAAGCGGCGGGGTGGGTGAAGGCCAGTACGCCCGCGATCAGGTAGGCGAGCACCGGCAGGAATCCCAGCAGCGACTTCAGGAGCCGGGCGCGATCGGCCGGTGACGGATCGATCAGGATGAGCCGGGCTGTCACGCCCTGGAAGCTGCCCGCGACGATCGTCACGGCGAGCACCACGACTCCGAACGCCGGGGCGGGAAGCGCCGGCACGAGTCCGAGACCGCACACCACGAGGGCGAGGACGAGCGAAGCGACCCCCGTTCCCAGGCGCGCCGTGAGCGTGCGCGAGGCGACGATCTGAGTGATGTTGACGCTCGCCGCCACGATGACGAGTCCCGCGAGGGCGGCCGTGGCACTCACCATCGCCACGTTGAACTCGCTCCAGCTCTCCAGAAGGTGCCCCATGCGGTGCACCCTAGCGGGTCAGCCGCGGACGCGGGCTCGACTGCGGATGACGCTGCCGAGCGAGGCGCGCAGGGGCTGGCCGAGGTAGATGCCCAGCGATGCGCCGACCGCGAGGCTGATCCCGACCACGCCGGCCGAGACGAGCGTGCCGAACCCGGTGAGCAGGAGCGCGGCATGATCGCCCGATTCGACGATCATGAGGAGCCCTCGGAACACCGCCGCACCCGGCACCATAGGCAGGATGGCCGCGGTCGTCACAGCGACCGAGGGCACGTGCAGCCGGAACGCCACGATGATGCCGACGAAGCTGCCGACGAACGCGCCCACGCCGCTCGCGGCGGCGGTCTCGAACCCGAGGGCTCCCGCCGCCACGTACCCCGCCCAGGCGACCAGGCTCAGCAGCGCGCTGATGACGACGATCCGCGGTCCGGCGCCGTTGAACACCGCGACGGACACGGCGATCAGGGCCGCCCCGGCGAACTGCAGCGGAAGGGGACCGAGGGGGAGCGCCTCGCTGGGCGGCGACATCCCGAACCCGATGACGCGCGCGGTCTCGAGCCCGGCGAGGATGCCCAGCACGACGCCGAGCGTCTGCGTGACGAGCTCGAGGATGCGGCCCGTCGCGGTCAGCGCGAACCCGTCGATGGCATCCTGCGCGGCGCCGACCACGGTGAGTCCGGCCAGCATCAGCACGATGCCCGAGGCGACGACGACCGAGGCGCGGATGCCGTCGGCACCGGGCAGACCCGTCTCCCGCAGCAGCGGGGCGAAGGACGCCACGACGGTGAGGACGAACGCCCCCGCGATCTGGCTGAAGAAGAACGGCACCGACGCTCGCGCGAGCGCGAACTGCGTGAGCGCGGCGAGCCCCGCCGCGGCGAACGCCAGCAGGATGACGATCCAGTTGGCCCCGAACATCACGGCCACGCCCACCGCCAGCATCGCCTGGGCGACCACCACCCAGACGGGGCGGTAGCGGAACGGGGTGCGCCGGATCGCGCGGTACTCGGCGGCGGCGCCCTCCAGGGTGAGCCCGTCGCGGATGCTCTGCACGAGCGACTGCAGTCGCTGCAGTCGCTCGTGGTCGGGCACAGAGCCACGCACCACCCGCATCAGGGTGATGGGGCGGTCCTCACCGCTGCGGTGGTGCGCGACGGCGATCGAGTTGTAGGTGACGTCGACGTGCACGGGGTGCAGCCCGTAGACGCCGGCCACCCGAACGACCGTCAGCGTCACCTCGCTCGCTGGCGCTCCGGCCACCAGCATGGCCTCGCCGATCCGGATGGCGAGATCGAGGATCCGCACCGCCAGCGCATCGTCCACGAGCGGCAGCGCCTCGGTGTAGGCGGCGTCCAGCGGGCGGGGGCGGACGATGCCGCCGAGCGACGCGAACAGGGCTCGGCGCCGTCGATTCATCGGCAGAGGACTTTCGTCAGAGGAGGGGGATTCCTCGAGTGTAACGACCGGTCCCCGCACCCGCGCCGACACATGGCGGGCCCGGAATGGAGGCAACTCTAAGATGGGCGGAGGCCGCATCATCCGCGAGCCCTTCGTCTTGCGCCGACACACGGCGTCACCCCCGGGAGCAGCACAGTGGCGTTGATCGTGCAGAAGTACGGCGGATCGTCGGTCGCGGATGCCGAGAGCATCAAGCGCGTCGCCAAGCGCATCGTCGACACCCGCCGGGCCGGGCACGACGTCGTCGTCGCGGTGAGCGCCATGGGCGACACCACCGATGAGCTCCTCGACCTCGCCGGCCAGGTGGCCCCCATCCCGGCGCCGCGCGAGCTCGACATGCTGCTCTCCTCGGGTGAGCGCATCTCCATGGCGCTGCTGGCCATGGCCATCCACTCGATGGGCTTCGAGGCGCGGTCGTTCACGGGCAGCCAGGCCGGCATGATCACCGACGCCAAGCACGGCGCGGCCCGCATCGTCGACGTCACCCCCGTGCGGCTGCGCGAAGCGCTCGACGAGGGCGCCATCGTCATCGTGGCGGGCTTCCAGGGCTTCAACCGCGACACCCGCGACATCACAACCCTCGGTCGTGGCGGCTCCGACACGACGGCGGTCGCGCTGGCCGCAGCGCTCGACGCGGACGTCTGCGAGATCTACAGCGACGTCGACGGGATCTTCACCGCCGACCCGCGCGTCGTGCCCAAGGCGCGCAAGCTCCCGTTCGTCTCGAGCGAGGAGATGCTCGAGCTCGCCGCCAACGGCGCGAAGGTGCTCTACATCCGCGCCGTCGAGTATGCGCGCCGGCACGGCGTCGTCATCCATGCGCGTTCGACGTTCTCGTCGAGCGAGGGCACCTATGTGCTCGACGCGCAGCAGCGGTCCGCGTACGTCCCCGAGGGAGAATCCATGGAAGAGCCGATCGTCGCCGGTGTCGCCACCGACCTGAGCCAGGCCAAGATCACCGTGACCGGCGTGCCGGACGTTCCCGGGAAGGCCGCCGAGATCTTCAAGATCGTGGCGCGTTCCGGCGCGAACGTCGACATGATCGTGCAGAACGTGTCGGCCGCCACCACCGGCCGCACCGACATCTCGTTCACCGTGCCCAAGGACGACTCCACCGCCGCGCTGAAGGCGCTCGCCGCCGATCAGGCGGAGGTCGGCTTCGAGAGCCTCGTGCACGACGACCAGATCGGCAAGCTGTCGGTCGTCGGCACCGGCATGCGCACGAACTCCGGTGTCTCGGCGACGCTCTTCGAGGCGCTCAGCACGAGCGGCATCAACATCGAGATGATCTCGACCTCCGAGATCCGCATCTCGGTGGTGCTCCGCGCCGACGACATCGCCGGCGCCGCCCGCGTCGTGCACACCGCCTACGGGCTCGACGGCGACTCCGACGCCGTCGTGCACGCCGGCACCGGTCGCTGACCCACCCCCTCCGCCCCGCACCTGCGGGGAAGCGGACGCGGAGGCACGCCGCACGCTGGCAGGATCCGGGCGGATGACGGCAGGCCGGGGATGCCCGCCGCGCGAGCACGCCGCATCCGCCGCGATACAATCGGGCAACCCCGCGCGGAATCTTCGGGATTCCGCGCGCCCCGCGACACCGAGGACACCGCCATGACCCGCATCTCCGCTTCCGGACTCTCCGTCGCCATCGTCGGCGCCACTGGCCAGGTCGGCACGGTCATGCGCGAGATTCTGACGGAACGCTCGTTCCCGATCGGCGAGCTGCGTCTCTTCTCGACCGCCCGCTCGGCGGGCACCGCGATCGACTTCGCCGGCACCACCGTGATCGTCGAGGACGTCGCCACCGCCGACCCCGCCGGCATCGACATCGCCCTCTTCTCGGCCGGCGCCACGGGCAGCCGGGCGCACGCCCCCCGCTTCGCCGAGGCCGGCGCGGTCGTCATCGACAACTCCAGCGCGTGGCGCAACGACCCCGAGGTGCCCCTCGTGGTCAGCGAGGTCAACCCGCACGCGATCGACGACCGCCCCAAGGGCATCATCGCGAACCCCAACTGCACCACGATGGCGGCGATGCCGGTGCTGAAGGTCCTCGACAGCGAGGCGGGCCTCGAGCGGCTCATCGTGAGCACCTACCAGGCCGTCTCCGGCTCCGGACTCGCCGGTGCGCAGGAGCTGCTCGGACAGGTCGAGGGGGTCCTCGCCCAGGGCGACACCCTGCGCCTCGTGCACGACGGTTCGGCGATCGACTTCCCCCAGCCCGAGAAGTACATCGCCCCCATCGCCTTCGACGTCATCCCGTTCGCCGGAAACCTCGTGGACGACGGCGACAACGAGACGGATGAGGAGAAGAAGCTCCGCAACGAGAGCCGCCGCATTCTCGAGCTCCCGGATCTGCGCGTCGCGGGCACCTGCGTGCGCGTGCCCGTCTTCACGGGGCACTCGCTGAGCATCAACGTCGAGTTCGCCCGCGCGATCACGCCCGAGCGTGCGCGCGAGGTGCTCTCGTCGGCTCCGGGCGTCGCCCTCGAAGAGGTGCCCACCCCTCTCCAGGCCGCCGGCAAGGACCCGAGCTACGTCGGCCGCATCCGCCAGGACCAGTCGGCTCCCGAGGGCAAGGGTCTGGTGCTGTTCATCAGCAACGACAACCTGCGAAAGGGCGCGGCGCTGAACGCCGTGCAGATCGCTGAGCTCGTCGCCGCGTCGCTCACCGCCGCGGTCTGATCGGGCGCACCCCGGCACCGGGGTTTCGGGCCCGTCAACATCGTCGGATCTTGATGGCCCAGCCCCGCCCTGCACGTCCGGGGTGCTCGCGCGGCGAACTAGACTTGTCGGGTGACAGGAACCGTCGACGTCCTCCTGATCGGTGGCGGCATCATGAGCGCCACGCTCGGGACCTTCTTGCAGCAGCTCCAGCCCGACTGGAAGATCGCCCTCTACGAGCGTCTCGGCGACGTCGCGGAGGAGAGCTCCAACGCGTGGAACAACGCGGGCACCGGGCACGCTGCGCTCTGCGAGCTGAACTACATGCCCGCTGCCCCCGACGGATCGGTCGATCCGACGAAGGCCGTCTCGATCAACGAGCAGTTCCAGCAGAGCCGTCAGTTCTGGACGAGCCTGGTCGAGCGCGGTGTGCTGGACGAGCCGCAGACCTTCATCGCGGCGACGCCGCACATGACGTTCGTGCGCGGTGAGAAGGACGTCTCGTACCTCAAGAAGCGGTACGAGGCACTGCGCACCCAGCCGCTCTTCGACGGCATCGAGTACAGCGAGGACTCCCGGGTCATCAACCAGTGGGCGCCGCTGCTCATGCAGAAGCGCCGCGCCGGCGAGCCGTTCGCGGCGACCCGCGTGCCCAGCGGCACCGACGTCGACTTCGGCGCGCTCACCCGGCAACTCATCGGCTCGCTGAAGGCCAACGGCGCCGAGGTCGCCACCGGCCGCGAGGTCAAGAGCCTGAAGCAGAAGAAGGACGGCACCTGGCAGGTGCGCTATCGGCACACGGTGGGCGGGACGCCCGGCGAGGTCAACGCGCGCTTCGTCTTCGTCGGCGCCGGCGGATGGGCCATCAAGCTGCTGCAGAAGTCCGGCATCCCCGAGATCAAGGGGTACGGGGTCTTCCCGATCGGCGGCCAGTGGCTCAAGACCAGCAACCCCAAGCTCGTCGCACAGCACCGCGCGAAGGTCTACTCGCAGGCCTCGGTGGGGGCGCCGCCGATGTCGGTGCCGCACCTCGACACCCGTGTGGTCGAGGGCGAGACCTCGCTGCTGTTCGGTCCGTTCGCGACCTTCAGCCCCAAGTTCCTCAAGACCGGTTCCTCGTGGGACATCGTGTCGCAGGTGCGCCCCTCGAACCTCGGCAGCATGCTCAAGGTGGGGGCCACCAACTTCGGGTTGGTGAAGTACCTGGTGAGCGAGCTGCTGAAGACCCACAAGCGCAAGGTGGAGAGCCTGCAGGAGTTCGTGCCGACGGCCGAGAGCGCCGACTGGGAGCTGCTGAACGCGGGCCAGCGGGCGCAGGTCATGAAGGGCGGCAAGCTGCAGTTCGGCACCGAGGTCGTCTCGGCGGCGGACGGCTCGATCGCGGGTCTTCTCGGAGCGTCTCCGGGCGCGTCGACGGCGGTCTCGATCATGCTGGGCGTGCTGAAGGACTGCTTCCCCGACCGCATCGCGGAGTGGGAGCCGACCCTCACCGAGCTGATCCCGAGCTACGGCACCACGCTCAATCCGGATCCGGATGCCGCCCGTGCGTCGACGGAGCGGACCGCAGAAGCGCTGCACATCACGGCCTGAGCCCTCTCCATCCCGCCGAGCGAGCATCCATTCGGCCACCGCGCATCCGTTCGGATGCTCGCTCGCCGAACAGATGCTCACTCGGGGTGGGGGGCCGTCAGGACTCGCGGATGCGGGAGCCTCCGCGCCATGCGGGCGGAGGGCCGAGAGGCATCACCGCCTGAGGGCGGCGGCCTTCTCTCGGAGCACCTGCGCCTGACGCGCGTTCCCGGTCAGCAGGGCCGCCGCGTCGAGCTCGCTGCAGGCCTCGTCGATCCGGCCGACCTGCGCGAGGAGCTCCCCGCGGACGCTCGGCAACGTGTATGAGCCGCGCAGCGCATCCGAGCGCACCAGCTCGTCGACGATGCGCAGCGCCGCGTGGGGCCCGGTGGCCATCGACACCGCGACCGCACGGTTGAGCTCGACCATCGGGTTGGGGGCGAGCCGCCCCAACGCCTCGTAGAGGACGACGATCCGCTCCCAGTCCGTCTCGGTCACGTCCGCGGCGGCCGCGTGCGTGAGACCGATCGCGGCTTGGAGGGCGTAGGCGCCGCGCCCGCGCCCGAGACGATCGGATCGTTCGAGGGCGGCTGCGGCGCGCGCGATCTGCGCGCGGTCCCAACGACGCCGATCCTGGTCGGCGAGCAGCACCGGATCGCCGGTGGGGGACACGCGGGCGGCGAAGCGCGACGACTGCACCTCCATGAGCGCGACGAGCGCCTGCGCTTCGGGTTCACGGGGCAGCAGCGCGGCCACGATGCGTCCGAGCCGGAGCGCTTCGTCGGCGAGGTCGCGCCGGATCCACCGGTCTCCGGTCGTCGCCGCGTACCCCTCGGTGTAGATCAGGTAGATCACGCTCAGCACCCCGGCGAGGCGTGCCGGCCACTCCGGCGGATCCGGCGTCTCGAACGGCACCGCGGCGGCGCTGAGCGTCTTCTTCGCCCTCGTGACACGGGCCTGGACCGTCGCCACGGGGACCAGCAGCATCCGCGCGATCTCGGTCGTCGACAGCCCGCCCACCACTCGAAGCGTCAGGGCCACCTGCGATTCGCGCGAGAGCGCCGGATGGCACGCGGTGAACACGAGCCGCAGCACGTCGTCCTCGAGGGGCTCCCACGTCGTGTCGACGACGTCGGACAGATCCCGCCCGATCATGCCGTAACGGTCGTCGAGCGCCGCCCGGCGACGCCAGTCGTCGATGGCGCGCCGCCTGGCGACGGTGGTCAGCCAGGCGCCCGGGTTCTGCGGCACGCCCGTCCGCGGCCACGTCTCGAGAGCTTCGACGAGTGCTTCCTGCGCGACGTCCTCCGCACGGCCCAGGTCGCCGGTCGCCTTCGCGATCGTCGCGACGATGCGCGCGCTCTCGATGCGCCAGACGGCCTCGACCGTGCGGGCGACGTCGGGCACGTCAGCCCTGCGGCTCGGCCTCGCCGCGCCACTCCTTCTCTTTCTGGATGTACTCGTTGTCCTGGAAGTCGGCGAAGTCGCTCTCGTCGGTGATGCGGCGCACCTCGATCTTGTTGCCGGGGCCGAGCGGCGCCCGCTTGGCCCATTCGATCGCCTCTTCGCGCGTGGAGACCTGGATGGTCCAGAAGCCGTTGAAGAGCTCGTGGACCTCGCCGTAGGGGCCGTCGGTGACGAGGGGAGCGTCCCCGGTGAACTCGACGACGGCGCCCTGCGCGGCGTCGGTCAGACCGTCGCCGCCGACGAGCACCCCCGCGTTGACCATGGACTCGTTGAAGGCTCCCATCGCGTTGATGACAGCCTCGAAGTCCATGTCCTCGAACTTCTCGACGGACCCGCTGTTGCGCATGATGAGCATGTACGTGGACATGTGTGTTCCTCCCGATCTGTGGGGGCGCGTTCTCGCCCCTCTACTATCGCGTCGAACGGCGCCGACCGAAATCGACATCCCCGTAGAATCTGCGGGTGGCCAAGCTCTATTTCCGCTTCGGAGCGATGAACTCCGGAAAGTCGACCGCGCTGCTGCAGGCCGCCTACAACTACGAGGAGCGCGGACAGCACGTGCTGTTGGCCAAGCCCGAGATCGACACGAAGGGTGCCGACCAGATCGCGAGCCGCCTGGGCGTAACCCGCGACGTCGACTTCCTCATCCGCCCGGGCGATGACGTGCGCGCGCTGTTCGCCGAGCACCGCCGCCGCGTGCGGGCGGAGGCCGCGGACGCCCACGTCCCGGCGGGTGCGTCCGAAGCGGATGTGGCCTGCCTCCTCATCGACGAAGCGCAGTTCCTCACCCGCGAGCAGGTCGACGACCTGCTGCGCATCGTGGTCATGGACGGTGTGCCGGTGCTCGCCTACGGCATCCGCACCGACTTCCAGACCCACGCCTTCCCGGGGTCTCGCCGGTTGATGGAGCTCGCCCACAGCTTGGAAGAGCTGAAGACCATCTGCCGGTGCGGACGCAAGGCGCTCTTCAACGCGCGTCTGGTCGGCGGTCGGTTCGTCTTCGAGGGCGACCAGGTGGCGATCGACGAGCTCGCCGCCGATCGGGTGACGTACGAGTCGATGTGCGCCGAGTGCTACCTGCGCGAGTCCGCGGGCCGGCTCAGCTGACAGCGCCCGCCGTCGCCGGCTCCGCTCGTCGCGGCGGCCAGGGGATGAGCATCGAGGTGCTGCGGCGGTACGCGGCGTACGCCGGGTACTTGCCGGCGGAGATCGACTCGGTGAAGATCGTCGACCCGATGAACAGGACCGTCAGCAGCACGGCGCCGACGATCGAGGCGTTGACCGCGCCGCCCCAGAACCCGGCACCCGCGGCCACGGCGGCGCTCGCGCCGAGGAGGTAGAACGCCCACCATTGCGCCTGCTCGAAGAAGAAGTTGGGGTGACGGCTGTAGCGGAAGAGTCCGGTCGTCACGAACCCCGGCTCCTTGTGCCCGCCGGCGCGGCTCTTGGCGCGATGGAACGCCCACTGCTGCTGGTCGGCGACGGTCTCGCCGATCAGCAGCGCGAGCATCAGCAGCGCGAAGACCACATCCCATCCGGTGAGGGGCGCCGGATTCTGGAGGGCGACGAGCGCCGGCAGCGTGATGAGCACGAGCAGGGCGTTCTGGTACAGGACGATGAAGAGCAGGTTGAAGATCTGGAACTGCCAGGGCCGCATCCGGCCGCGAAGGATCGCCCAGCGGTAGTCCTCCATGCCCGTGTACCCGCCCTTGCGGGCGAAGTTGTACGTGAGTCGTGCACCCCAGAGCGTCACGAGGACGGCCATGACGATGAGTCGTGCGGCATCCTCACCGGCGACGAGGGCGGCGCCGGCGAACACCCAGACGTAGGCGACCGGCACGATCGACCAGATGCGGTCGACCCACGAGGTGTCCTTGGTCAGCAGCGAGAGTATCCAGCAGCCGGCGCACACGATGCCGGCGATGATCAGCACGATCCCCAGGGCGTCCATGCCCACAGCGTAGACCCGGGCCGCGATCGTCCCGCGGATCGCCGCGGGGACGGTCAGCGCGAGGGGAGTGTGGGGATCAGCGCGTCGAGGAGCGCAGCGGTGTCTTCCCAGCCCTCGACGGCCCGGCATTCCACGCCCATCGCGAGGACGGGGTAGTCGTTGCCGTCGGGGTCGAGGCGGTCGCCCACGAACAGCATGTCGTCGAGCGCGATGCCGGTCTGCTCGGCGAGCTTGCGCATGCCGTAGGCCTTGTCGATGCCGCGGTGGGTGATGTCGACCGACGTCGACCCGCCCGAGCGCACCTCGAGGTCCGGGATGCGGGAGGCGACGGCTTCGCGCAGCGTGTTCTTCTTCTCGCCGGTGGGGTCCCATGCGGTCTTGGCCTCGAGCGGCGCCTGCTGTCCGAGCGCGGAGAAGGTGATCTGCGAGCCGCGGTCCTCGAGGATCGGGCCCCAGGTCTGCTCTTCCCAAAGGGACAGCCTACGCGCTTCCTCTTCGACGGCGGCCAGCGCGCGCGACTTCTCGTCATCGGTCAAAGCATGCGCGTAGACCGTCTCGATCCCGGCGTCGGTGAGCCGGTAGTACTGCGTCCCGCAGGTGGGGAGCAGGTGCAGGTGCGACAGCAGCTCGGCGGACGCCTCCGGCAGGCGGTCGACGACCTGTGCGCGGAACTGGGCGAGCTGTCCGCCCGAGATGATGGCCACCTCGACGCGCGCCGCAAGATCGAGGAGCAGACGTGCCATCCGCGGATCGACGGGGCTCTTCGAGGGAGCGAGCGTGTCGTCGAGATCGAACGCGACGAGCTTCGGCGACGAGGGCATCATGCTCCTGAAGGTATCCGACGGTCTTCCCGGATGTGAAAAGGGCCGACCTTTCGGTCGACCCTCTTCACATCGTGGTCGGGGTGACAGGATTTGAACCTGCGGCCTCTTCGTCCCGAACGAAGCGCGCTACCAAGCTGCGCCACACCCCGTGGCCAACCCTCCGAGTCTACCCCAGCTCGGGTCGTGACGCCGAATCGGCGAGGTCGGGCGGTGGCGGGGCGTGGCGGCGTCACGCGTCACTGCGCAGCGTCGCCCGCGGTGCGGCGACGCGAGCGGAGGGCGAGGAGCGCCCACACGCCGAGCCCCGCGCCGATCGC
Organism: Microbacterium sp. NPDC089189; assembly: GCF_040685095.1. Classification (NCBI taxonomy): domain Bacteria; kingdom Bacillati; phylum Actinomycetota; class Actinomycetes; order Micrococcales; family Microbacteriaceae; genus Microbacterium; species Microbacterium sp. NPDC089189. The sequence goes on along the minus strand of NZ_JBFBHG010000011.1, from coordinate 89,223 downwards.
GCCGAGGCCACCGCCGGCGATGAGACGCAGCCCGGGGCCGCCGCTGGCCGCGAGAGCATCGACGTAGGTCGTCTCGCCGGGCTCGCCGCACACCCCTGTGTGGAGGACCACGGCTTGCGCATCGGGCGTGGGACGATAGCGGAGCTCGGCGATCCAGAGCTTCACCCCGGGGCGCTCGGACTGCACGGACGGCGAGCGGAACTCGCCACTGCCGGTGACGGCGAGGGGAGCGGTGGCGTGCTCGAGCGTCTCCGCCGTGCACGTGGGCGTCTGGCCGTGCTCGTTGTGGAAGACCGAGAAGACGAGCTCGGCGTCGACGCCGTCGCCGAGTCCGGTCACGGTGGCGAGGTCGGAGTACGGATCGCCCATGCTCGCGCGTTCCACGGCCGTCGTCGTCACGGCGGGCGTCTCGACGGTGGTCGTCTCGTTCGGCACGCCGCAGGTGCCGCGGGCCAGCTCCCGAGGCTGTCCTCCTTCGGGCGTGTGCCAGAGCGTCTCGATCCAGTAGTGGGTGCCGGGTTCGTGCAGGCGCACGCCCGGCGACGTGTGATCGCCGGCTGCCGTCACGACCACGGGGGTCGAGGACGTCTCGGCCACGCGTGTCTCGGAGGTGCAGGCGTCGGCTGGAGCGACCCCGTCGGGTGCGCGGAAGACCTCGAACGTCAACGTCGTCGTGCCGGTCACCGGAATCGGGCCTTCGACGTGCGCGACGTCGGTCGCCTCGCCGCCGCGACCGACGGACCCGAGGGCGGTGGTGGTGACCGTCGGAAGCGGTGCGCGCGTCGTCTCGCTCTCGACGCCGCATGCTCCCTCGTGCACCAGGCGATCCGCCGCATCCACGGCCCGTTCGCGCCAGACGTACGTGCCGAAGTCGGGGACCGGGGCGCCGGTGACGCGGACGCTGCCGGGCTCGGTGACGACCGGCGGTGTCGACGGCCCCGTCCAGATCTGGTTCTCCGGCGTGCACGCGAGGGTCGGATCGACGCCGTCGGGCACCCGGAACACGGTGGCGGAGATGCGGAGGCCCCCGCGGGGCACGACCCCGTCGACGAGGACCTCATCGCCCATCTCCGCGCCCACGGCGACGACGGCATCGGCCCGTGACGAGATGGCGCTGACCATCATGATCTGGCTCTGCTCGCCGAATGTCTCCCGCCAGGCGTAGTCCGGCTCGAGAGCGGCCACCGTTCCGGCTGCCTGCCCGGCGGCGGCAATCTCCCACACGGCCGTGTAGAAGCCGGGGCCCGGGAGGGCGTCGTCGGACTCCACGCGGTAGGGGACTGTCGGACCGAGCGCGGGATCGGTCGTGACCTGCAGCGTCAGGACCGGCTCGGCGTCCGCCGGAGGCTCCGGCGACTCGGCGGGCTCTTCGTCGGTGCGGTAGACGGTCGCGGTGGCCGTCACGGGGACGTATCCGCCCTCCGCGGTGCGGCCCCATCCGCCGCGGGCCGATGCGAAGGTGACGTCGTCGACATAGGCGGCGCCGGGTGTGTACCGCGACACCACCTGGGTCGTGATGACCGGAGCGAAGGTCGCATCACGGGTGGCCTGGTCGGCGCCCTCCAGCGGGAAATCGAGCGGACCGACGGGCCCGGCGGTGTCCTGCCCGCCGGGGGTCACGAAGTGGTGGACGGCGGGGACGAACGCCGAACGGAACATGCCGCTGCCACGCACCTGGAACGTCGTCTGCCCGGCGGGAGGGGCGGCCACGATCGGGTAGGCGACGTTGAGCTCGACGCCCTCCCGCGTCGACGACCCGCTGTCGGCGAACGTGGCGTTCTCGAGCGTGACGGTGCCGCGGGCGGCCGGGACGTCGGCGGTGGCCGTCATCGTCCCGCGGAGGGCGTCGTCCGCGTCGATCGTGAACTGGAGCGAGCCGGACGCGGCCATCGTGCCGGCGGGCAGCGCCATGGCCTCCGCGTAGTAGGCGGCGGCCAGGTTCTGGACGGCGACGTTGTGTTCGGGGGCGATGTGCCGGAACACCCAGTCGATGGCCCCCTGCAGGGAGTCGCCCGGGTACCCGAAGTGGTGGAGGGTCTCGTTCCAGTTCGCGATCGCCTTCACCGCCCAGCCGACCGCAGCGGCCTGGACGGGATCGTCCGTCTGCCCGTAGGTCGACACGAGCATGTTGACGGCGGTCAGCCGCTGCGGGTCGAGGCCTGCGGCCGACGTGCTCACACCGTGGTCCTCGCTGGGGCCGGTCGGCAGGGGGCGTCCGGGGAAGATGCAGTACGTATGGATCCCGTTGACGATCATCGACCCGTGCCACCCGTAGCTCGTGGACGAGGCCCACTCACCGAAGCCGCTGCCGGGGGAGGCGGCACGGGCGGGAAGGGTCGCGACGATGCCGGCGACGAGCGCGGCGGCGAGGATGAGGACGAGGGCGAGCACACGTTTCATGCCTCGATGCTCGGCCGCGGCCGGTGTCCGCGGGGGTCCTCAGAGGCGTGCTGTCGATGACACGCCGAGGGGCGCGAGGTGTGGAGGAACGGTCGCGGGAGTCAGGCCGCGGGCACGAGTGTGATCAGCGACGCCTCAGGGCGGCATCCGAACCGCACCGGGGCGTAGATCGAGTGGCCGATCCCTGCACTCACGTTGAGGGGCACGCGACGACCGTCGTGCTCCCAGGTGCTGGCGCCGCGCGCCTGATCCAGCGGGATGTCGCAGTTCGCCACGAGTGCACGCGGGGAGAACGGGATCCGCACCTGGCCGCCGTGGGTGTGCCCGGCGAAGATCGCATCGGCGCCGAGGTCGGTGAAGGCGTCGAGCACGCGGCGGTAGGGCGCGTGGGTGACGCCGAGCACGAGGTCCGCGGTCCCCTCGGCGCGCTGGCGATCGCGCAGCGGCGGCAGTGCCCCCAGGTCGTCCCACTGCCGGTGCGCGTCGTTCACCCCGAAGGCGTCCACGCGAAGCCCCGCGACCTCGATCGTCGCCGCCGTGTTGTCCAGGCCGACCCATCCCAGCTCGTCGGCGAGGAAGTGATCCAGCGCGCCGGTGTCGAGGCCTTCCGCATCAGGCTTACGGCGTGACGGGCCGGTGAAGTAGCGCAGCGGATTGCGCGGGGACGGCGCGTACAGGTCGTTCGAGCCGTGTACGAAGAGCCCGGGCACCCCGGAGAACGGGGCGAACGCGCGGCGGAGTCCTTCGAGCCCGTCCGCGTGGCCGAGGTTGTCGCCGGTGTTGACGATGAGATCGGGCTCGAACGCGGCGAGCGACGCGATCCACTCCTGCTTGCGATGCTGCCACGGCGCCATGTGCGCATCCGACAGGTGGAGCACGCGGAGGGGGGAGGCGTTCTCGGGCAGGACGGCCAGGGTGTGCTCACGCACGATGAACAGGTACCGCTCGATCCCGACGCCCCATACCGCGGCGCCGACACCGACCGCCCCCACCGCTGCAGCAGCGGTGAGGGCGGTGCGACCGGTGGACGGCGTCACTAACAGGCCTGACGGCTGTAGTTGAGCTGGATCTGCGACGACTTGTTCACGGCCGTGCCCGCGGCGGGGCTCGTGCTCGTGACGCGCGTGTCGTTGCCGTTCAACGATCCGTCGGAGGTACAGGCGCCGAGGGCGACATTCGCGAACCCGGCCTGGGCGAGTTGGGCCTGCGCCTGCTGCACCGTGCCACTGACGTTCGGGATCGTGCCACCCTGCCCGTTGCTCGGGTTGATCGTGACCGTCGTGCCGCCCGCGACCTGGCCTGCGCCCGGCGTCTGCGCGGCGACGACATCCGTCGATGCGTCCGAGTCGACGGGGTCGCCGACGGTCACCGAGAAGCCGGCCTGCTCGAGCGTCGTCTGCGCCTGCGCGATCGGCATGCCGATGACGTTCGGCAGATCCTTGAGGACGCGCTTGGTGAGGTTCGGTGCCGGGTCGGGGAAGGGGCCCGCCGGGTAGAGCGCATCGGCGGCGCGCTGCACGGTCTCGGCGAGCGTGTAGCGCACGTTCTGCAGGCCGTAGCCCCAGACGTCGCCCGCACCCTCGGTCGTGCCGACCCAGGCGGCGGTGACGACGCGCGTGCTGGACTCGATCATCCAGGTCTGCAGGTCCTCGTGCGTACCGGTCTTGCCGATCAGCTGGGTGCCGTCGTACGGGTTGGCCCCCGAGCCGGTGCCCCCGGTCATCACGCCCTTGAGCGCGTAGGCGGCGGTCGCGGCGACCTCGGGCGAGATCACCTGGGAGCAGGCACGTGCCGGCTTCTTGTCGGGGAGTTCCGTGCCGGCAGCGTCGGTCACGCGGTCGATCGCCTGCGGCTGGCAGTAGATGCCGTTGTTCGCGACGGTCGCGTAGGCCCCGGCCATCGCCATGGGGGAGATGCTGTCGACGCCGATCACGTTCGCCGGATTCGCCATGGTGATGGGCGAGCCGGAGCCGGTCTTGACGCCCATCTTCGTGGCGGTGTTGGCGATGTCGCACATGTCGAGTTCCGCCGCCATGGCGAGGTACCCGGTGTTGAGCGACGACGCGGTGAATGCCATCGGCGTGCTCACCGAGCCGCCCGCCTTGCCGAAGTTGTTGATCGGGGTGTTGTTGTTCACGATGTTCCCGGTGCAGGAGTTCGTGAAGTTCTTGAACACCCTCATCCGGCCGTCGAGGACCTCGTTGACCGATCTGCCCTGTTCGAGCCAGTCCACGAGGGTGAAGATCTTGAAGGTCGATCCGGCCTGGAACCCGCGAGCGCCGCCGAACTCCAGATCGCCCGCGTACACGAGCGAGGAGAACCCTGCGCCGGCGTCCGACGCCTCGCTGAACTGGGTGTTCTGCGTGATCGAGAGGATGCGGCCGGTCGAGGTCTCGAGGTTGACCGTCGCCGCGCCGAAGTTCATGCCGGAGACGGTGGCGGGAGCCTGGGCGGCCATGACGTCGGCGGCGGTGTTCTGGAGGTTCCAGTCGAGCGAGGTGTAGACCTTGAGACCGCCACGACGCAGCGCCGTCTGACGCTCGTCCGCCGTCTCGCCGAATGCCGGGTCGTTCTTGATGACCGACACGACGTACTGGCAGAAGTACGGGGCGATGCTCGCCGCGCAGCCCTGCTGCGACTGAGTGATCGCCGGCGTGATCGGCTCGGCGACGGCGGCGTCGTGCTGCTCCTGGGTGATCTTGCCGTCCTCGAGCATGCGCCCGAGCACGTAGGTCTGCCGCTGCTTGGTCAGGGCGTAGCCGTCGGCCTCGCTGTTGACGGGGTTGCCGTCGCGATCCGTGGTGGAGCCGCCCGTGCGGTCGATCCGATACGTGTTCGGGTTCTGCACGATGCCGGCGAGAGTCGCCGCCTGCGAGACGTTCAGGGCGCTGGCCGGAACACCGAAGTAGTAGCGCGCCGCGGCGTCGATGCCGTAGTTGACGCCACCGAAGTTCGCGATGTTGAGGTAGCCGAGGAGGATGTCGTTCTTGGAGTACCGCTGCTCGAGGCTGATGGCGTAGCGCATCTCCTGCAGCTTGCGCTCGATGCCCTCGGAGCCCGACGAGTTGGTGGCCGCCAGGAAGCACTCCTGGCGCTCCTCATCCGTCTGCGCATCCCACTCGCATCGCTGGATGAGGATGTTCTTGACGTACTGCTGGCTGATCGACGATCCGCCCTGCGTGTTGCCGCCGCCCTCGAGGTTCGACAGCAGCGCACGCGACGTGCCGATGAGGTCGACGCCGCCGTGCTCGTAGTAGCGCGGGTCCTCGCTCGAGAGGATGGCGTCGTACATGACCGTCGCCACCTGGTCGAAGGCGACCGGGGAGCGGTTCTGATCGTAGAACTTCGCCATCTCGGCGTAGTCGCCGGTGTTCGGATCGAGCACCATGAGCGACGTGGGCTCCATGAGCTCGTCGATCTCGAGGTAGTTCGGCATGTTGTCGAAGAGCGTGATGGCGCTGGACGCTGCGGCGCCGGAGACGGCGATGGCGGGCGTCACCGTGGCGGTGATGAGAACACCGGCGACGGCGCTGAGGCCGACGAGTCCGGCGACGCCGGAGAGCACACCGCTGGCCGTGCGTTTCGTATCGGGCATAGGCTTGATGGTAAGCCAGGATGCTGGGGGATCACCCGAAGGCGCCCTGCTCGCTTTGACACGCCCGGGCGGGATGCCGCCCTCGATGCGCCCCCGCAGGAGCCGCGAATGACCACCTGGGAATACCTCACCACGCCGCTGTTGATCCACAACACCGCGGCCATCCTCAACAACTGGGGCAAGCAGGGGTGGGAGCTCGTGCAGGTCGTGACCGGACCCGAAGGCGGCCTGGTGGCCTACTTCAAGCGCCCCACGAGCGCCGATGCGAGCGCGAACGCGGGCCTTCAGGCCGCCGCCGTCGCCGCGAAGCAGTTCGAGGGGGGACAGGCATGAGCGCCGTCGCCGATCGTCTCCGCGAGCTCGGTCTCGAGCTTCCCGAGGTCGTGCCGCCGGTCGCCGCCTACATCCCCGCCAAGGCGCACGGCGACCTCGTCTACACGGCCGGCCAGCTGCCGTTCGTCTCGCGTGCCTTGCCGGCCACCGGCAAGGTGGGCGAGGGCGACGGCCTCGTGTCGGCCGACACCGCGCAGCAGCTCGCACGCCAGAGCGCGTTGAACGCGCTCGCGGCCGCCGCCGCCGCCGTCGGCGGGGTCGAGCGGATCACCGGTGTGCTCAAGGTCACCGGATTCGTGGCCTCGGTGCCCGAGTTCACGGGTCAGCCCGGCGTCATCAACGGCGCGAGCCAGCTTCTCGGCGACGTCTTCGGCGACGCCGGACGCCACGCCCGCTCCGCCGTCGGCGTTCCGGTGCTCCCCCTCGACAGCCCGGTCGAGGTCGAGGTCGTCTTCACCTTCGCCTGACCCTCGGCATCCGCCCCGCGTTCCGCTGTCCCGGAACGCGCTGCTTCAGCCGTTATCGATGACGAGGGGACCTCCGCCATGACGACCTTGAGTCACGCGATCGTCTCGACGGTGCGCTGGGAACGACGTGCCTGAGCTGACGCTGTCCGCCGACAGCAGGATCTGGTCGACCGTACCCGAGCGTGAGCATGCTCTGCCGTGGCTTCACGGCCTGTGCGACGGGCGCGACGAATCGGTGATCCCTGACATCCTCATGGCGGCAGAGCTGGCCGTCCTCAGCCGCGAGGCCGCGCAGTCCGGATCCGTCCTGCTCCTGTGCGAGCCGGATGCCGGCCTCTACGCAACGCTCGCATTGCTGGTTCCGGGGCTCCCCGCCGCCACGAACGAGTCGGAAGCGGTTCAGATCGCACTGGCCGCGACCCCCTCGACCTGGGAGCCGGTGGCCGTCCCTTTCGAGCTTCATGGCGAGCCTGCCTGGCGCGTGACGGTCGTCACCGACCGTGGCCCCGAAGACGGTGCACCTCGCGTCGTCCAGACGGTCCGCACCATGTATGTCTTCGCGCTCGAGGGCAAGCTCGCGGTCGCGCAGATGTCGCCTCTCTCCCCTCCTGCGCTGGCTCTCGCGATGCCGGTGGCCGAACAGCTCCTCGCGAGCATCGGGGTGACGGATGCCTGAGTCACGTTCCGATTCGTCGCCCGACGGCCTCTCCGGCCTCGATTTCGGTGCACGCGCACCCCAGCGCCTCACCCGGGCGGACGTCGATGCCGCGGTTCTGCGTTCGGCGGGACTCGGCGACCTGGTCGACCGGCTCTGGCGCGAGGGCGCGGCGGCCAGCAACACCGCACGGCGGAGCGTCACAGCGCATCTTCGTGAGCGCTTCGGCGCGCGCGACCCGCACAGTGGAGCGATCCTTCGCGTCGTGTTCATCCTGCTGCTGCTTTCCGTGTTGCCGATCGGCATGCTCAACGGCATCCGCCTCGGGCTCGATAACACCGTGGTTCCCGGCGCAATCGTCAGCGTGGTCGTGGGAGCCGGGGTCGTCGCGGCGGTGGCAGCTGCTGGGGGGCGACCGCTCGGACGACCGGTCGCCTTGCAGAGCACGTTGCTCGCCATCCTGCTGATCGTCGCCGCGGGCGTGGCCTGGGTGGTCGCCGACGGCTGGGTGCGGATCGCCTATCTCGTCGGCGCCGCGCTCGCGGCGATCGCGGCGGTTGTCGTCCGTGTCATGCGGGCACGCGGGCGTTCGATGACGACGGACATCGACCACGGGGTCGAATTGGCGCACCTCGACGTCGCGGCGGAGATCGCCACCGAGCGCGAGCGGATGACTGCCGAGCTCACCCGCGAGCTTGAGAAGCGCCCCGACGTGGCCGAGCTGGTCCGGCGGCGCAGCGCGGCGATCGTCCAGCTCCACTCAGGTGGCGGCGCGATGCAGGCCGACGAACCCGATACTCCCCCCGGTGGGTTCATCATTCAGGAGCAGACGATGCTGTGGCTCCCTGTGAGCCAGCGTCAGGAGCGATGAGGGCCTGGGGTGCGACCTGGCAGATCCTCGTGATCGCCGCGGCCGCCGGCCTCGCCGTCGTGTTCCTCGTGATCTCGCGGGGATCGATCTGGTACGCCGCGACCGCCACCTACGCGCTGGTGGGCGCGACGATCTCGAGTGTGACGGCGGGCTACGCGTCGCTTCCCATCGCGCTGATCTCCGGCATCGTCCTCATCGTCGTGACCACCGCCGTCATCCGTCGCCGCACCCGCGCGCGCGCCGACTGAAGGTCACCTCTCGCAGCCCTGGTCACCCAGCCATGCGCGCGCCTGGTCCTCTGCGACGGATGCCGCCGACGGCTGATCCGGATCGATGCTCGTCTCGTCGTAGTCGCGCCCCGTCCGATCGACATACGTACTCTCGGTGAGCACCAGAGCGGCACCGTCATGTGCTTGAACTTGGCGATGAACCCGCCCTTGGGGATCGAGAGAAACATCGTGACCGGGGAGAGCCGCGTTGCGATCTCGTAGGTTGCATCTCCCTGGCCATTCTCGAAGGCGTCGTGGAGCGCAGCGATCTCACGCGGAAGGATGTTGCCGATCGCTGTGGCCGAGCCGCGTCCGCCGGCACGAAGTCCCTGGAACAACATCATGTCCTCGCCGACGATCGTGGTGACGCCCGGTGCGGCGTCGTGGTAAGCCTCGAACAATGCAGGGTCGGCGGTAGCGATCTTCGCGTACCTGATGTTGGGCGCCGAGTCGTGCGCTCGACGGAGTACCTCCGGGTCGAGACGAATCCCGTTGGAGCCGTCATACAGCATCACGAACGAGGTGACGGGCTCGATCTACGTCGGACAGCACCGCTCGAACCCTGACGAGGACTGGCGTCACTACATGGGCTCCGGCTCTTACCTCTTCACCGAGGCGCGCGGCTACGGTGTTCGCAACTTCTCAAAGAAGCTCCTCGCGTGGGCCGACGATGGCCTCGAAGCGAAGGGAGCTTGACCCGGTTTCCCGGACGGTTCTTTTGTGTTGATCATGCCGCGAGTTCTGCGGTGGTGTGAAGGGCTTCGTAGTCGGCGGGGCTGAGGTATTGGAGCGCGGAGTGCCGGCGACGGGGGTTGTAGAAGCCCTCGATCCACTCGAACATTGCCGACGCGAGCTGCGTCCGCGAGTCCCACGTGGTGCGGTCCAGGAGCTCGCGTTGCATCACCGACCAGAAGCTCTCGATGAGCGCGTTGTCGACCGAGGAGGCGACCCTGCCCATCGATCCAAGGAGCCCGGCTTGGCGCAGCCGGTGTCCGAAGATCGAACTGGTGTATTGAGCGCCCCTGTCCGCATGAACCACGGTCCCGGGATTGGGTCGGCGGCGCCAGCGGGCCATCTCAAGCGCGTCGACCACGATCTCCGCCGTGATCCGGTCCGAGATCGACCACCCCACGATGCGTCGCGAGAACGCGTCGATCACGGCAGCGCAGTAGACCCATCCGTCCTTTGCGCGGTGCTGGGTGATGTCGCAGAACCAGAGCCGGTTCGGGGCATCGGCGCGGAATTGCCGTTTCACGAGATCGTCGTGGGTCGCGGTGTCCGCTTCCAGCCGCGGTGTTTACGACGGTGAGCGACACCTGTGATGCCGTCGAGGCGCATGCGCCGCGCGACACGCTTCCGGCTGACATTGACGCCGAGCCCGAGTCGCAGTTCTGCGAGCACGCGCGGGGCGCCGTAGGTCTCTCGCGAGTCGGCGTGAATGCGACGGATCGTTCTCGTCAGCTCTGCGTCCGCGACCGCCCGCGGTGATGGCGGTCGGCTGGCCCAGTCGTAGTAGCCCGACGTTGAGATGTTCAGGAACCGGCAGGCCACCGCGACGGGGATCCCGTCGGCGGCGAGCTCCTGGACCAGCCGGAACCCTATTTTGGGAGCACGTTCTCCCTCGCAAAGTACGCCGACGCGCGCTTGAGGATCTCGATCTCCATCTCCAGCACCCGATTCCGGCGCCGCAGCTCGACGAGCTCTTTGTGCTCATCGGAGGTGACACCGGCCTTGCGGCCGTTGTCGATCGCGTCGCGGTTCATCCAGTTGCGAAGACACGACTCGCTGATCCCAAGATCGCGGGCGGTCTGGCCAACAGGGTTGCCCTGCGCGACGAGATCGAGGGCACGACGCCGGAACTCCGGCGGGTGGGCAGCAGGCATCTCATGGACTCCTTCCGAGACGATCATCGCCTCAACGTTGGTGTCCGGAAAAGCGGGTCAAGCTCCACTCTCGGACGAGTCCAAACCTGCCGATTAGGAACTAACAGAAGAGGTCACAAGCTTCAGCTCGTGACCTCTTCTGTTTAAAGAAGCGCTCGGCGCTGCCTGAAACTCTTGGCCTTCGCTTACTGACGGAACCACGTCTCTGCGCCCGCGCCTTGATAGAACCAGATTCGCTCACGGGATGCATCGTCGTTCATCACCGTCTCGTCAGAGCTCGTCGCTTCAGAGTTGAACACCGTGAACGGTGTGGCCACGCCCGCGGGGCAGTACATCATGGACATTCCCGGATATATGCGGTTAGTCACCGCTCCGATGTAGCAACCCTCGACAATGCCGGTCGATTGAATCACCCACAGTTCGTCAAGAACGGTGAAGGTTGACTTTTCGATGGTCTGACACGTGCCGCTCGCGCCACACCACGCGCCGTCGATCTGTCCCCACGACCACGGCGGAGGAACATCACTCGTCGGTTCCGGTGTTGGTTTTGCGCGACGACGGGGGCGGGCGTCGGAGTAGCAGTCGGTGTACTCTCCGTCATCATCTCCGTGCTGGTCGGAAGGGGAGTGTTTTTCGTCTCTGGTGAAGCGGCCTCCGCCGTTACGCAACCGCTCAACAATGCGACCGCCGTTGCGGCGATTGCCAAGGTGAGTGTGAATCTCGAATACCGCATCATGTTTCCCATCGTGAACGCGGTTCGTGCCGCGCCACCATGAAGCAGCCCGCGTGGATGGGCACGTCAATGGGTTGCAATGACAATGGCGCGAACCGTAGGAATGTTGCACGTGAGCCGGTGCGGGAGCGTGGTTGGGACGCCGCAGGGGACGATCTGGACGCCAAACTCGTCCTCGACGCATTGTCGGGTCATCTTGGGTCGGCGGGCGCCAGAGCGGCGCACAGCGATGTGCGACACGTGCCCGCGAAGAGCACCTGCCGCACATCGACACTGCGACTACTTGCCCGTGACCTGCCCCTTAATCGTCGACATGACCATGGTGTCGGCCAGCGTTGTCGTGTCGCCGACTTCGCGACCCTCCGCAACGTCGCGGAGCAAGCGCCTCATGATCTTGCCGGATCGCGTCTTAGGTAGTTCGGTGACGATGTAGACGTCGCGGGGGCGCGCGATTGCGCCGATCTGTTGTGCCACCCATGCCCGCAGTTCGGCCGTCAAAGCCTCGAGTTCATCGGGTTTCACCGTGTGGGAATTCTTGATGCATACAAAAGCAACTACCGCCTGGCCGGTGGTCTCGTCGGAGGCGCCGACCACGGCCGCCTCGGCGACGGCCTCGTTGCCGACCAGGGCCGACTCGATCTCGGCGGTCGACAGACGGTGGCCCGACACGTTCATCACGTCGTCGACCCGCCCGAGCAGCCAGATGTCGCCGTCCTCGTCGAGCCGCGCCCCGTCGCCGGCGAAGTAGTAGCCCTGGTCGGAGAACTTGTCCCAGTACGTCTCGACGAAACGGTCCGGGTCGCCCCAGATGCCGCGCAGCATGCTGGGCCAGGGCTCGGTGACGACGAGCAGCCCGCCCTTGCCGTTGCCGACCTCCTGACCCGACTCGTCGACGACGTCGATCGAGATGCCCGGCAGCGGCACCTGCGCCGAGCCCGGCTTGGTCTCGGTGACGCCCGGGAGGGCCGAGATCATGATGGCTCCGGTCTCGGTCTGCCACCAGGTGTCGACGATCGGGGCCTGTTCCGCGCCGATGACGGTGCGGTACCACATCCACGCCTCGGGGTTGATGGGTTCGCCCACCGAGCCGAGCACCCGCAGGCTCGACAGATCGAAGCGCTGCGGCACCTCGCGACCGATCTTCATGAACGAACGGATGGCGGTGGGTGCGGTGTAGAGGGTCGTCACGGCGTACTTCTCGACGATCTCCCACCAGCGGCCCGGATGCGGGGCGTCGGGAGTCCCCTCGTAGATCACCTGCGTCGCCCCGTTCGCGAGCGGGCCGTACGCCACATAGGTGTGCCCGGTGATCCAGCCCACATCGGCGGTGCACCAGTACACGTCGCTCTCGGGACGCAGGTCGAAGACGTTGCGATGCGTGAAGGACGCCTGCGTGAGGTAGCCCCCCGAGGTGTGCAGGATGCCTTTCGGCTTCCCCGTCGTGCCGGAGGTGTAGAGGATGAACAGCGGGCTCTCGGCGGGGAACGGCCGGGCGTCGTGCTCGGGGGATGCGGCCGCGACCGCCTCGTGCCACCAGAGGTCCCGTCCTTCGGTCCACGCGACCTCGTTGCCGCCTCGGCGCACCACGAGCACGTGCTCTACGCTCTCCTGGACACCCCCGCCCCGGTCGGACAGCGCCTGGTCGACTGCCGGCTTCAGCGCCGACACGCGTCCCTTGCGGTAGCCGCCGTCAGCGGTGATGACGAGCTTGGCGCCGGCGTCGTCGATGCGTGAGCGCAGGCTGTCGGCGGAGAACCCGCCGAAGACGACCGAGTGGATGGCGCCCACCCGGGCGACGGCGAGCATCGCCGCGATGGCCTCGGGGATCATCGGCAGGTAGATGGCGACGCGGTCGCCCTCGCCGACGCCCAGCCCGGTCAGGACATTGGCGACGCGCTTGACCTCGTCGGTCAGCTCCGCGTACGTGACGCGGCGCTCGTCGCCGGGTTCGCCCTCCCAGAGCAGGGCGACGCGGTCGCCGTTGCCGGCCTCGACGTGGCGGTCCAGGCAGTTGTAGGCCACGTTCAGCTCGCCGTCGGCGAACCAGCGGGCGAACGGTGGATGCGACCAGTCGAGCACCTCGGTGAACGGGGTGTGCCAGTGCAGCTCGCGCGCCTGGTCGGCCCAGAAGCCCTCGCGGTCGGCTGCGGCCCGATCGTAGAGGTCGGCCGTCGCGACGGCGTTGGCGGCGAACGCCGCTCCGGGTGCGAAACGGCGGGTCTCGTTCAGCAGGTGGTCGATCTGGCTGCTCATGTGCTCGCTCCCTTGCGTGCGGTGGCCGGTGCCGGCGACGTGGGGCGCGTACCGTGCGCCCCACGTCAGTCTGGCGGGTCGACGGGGCGGGGGACCACCCCCGGAAGAAGGGAGTGTACCCAGTCCACCGATATATCGGTCTCCCAGCGTTTGGTTGCCCGGCGCGGGATGCGTAAGCTCGACGAAGCCCGATCCTTGTGACGGGAGTACGGTCCTCATCACCCCCAATTTGCGGGACCGTGCTCGGCGGCATCCCACCCCCCCATTGGGATGCCGCCCTCTCTTTTTCCTGCGGTCGCCCGCGATCGACGCCGATCGTCGCGACAGGTTCTCCCCAGTGCACGGATGACGTCGCGTCATCCACGGGTGACGGACGGCACGCTTCTCGGGCATCGGCTCCGACCTAACGTCGCCCGTATGCCGCAGCCCTTCGTCGTCACGCCGCGCGGCGCGTCCGTGCCGGTCGGCTCCGACGTGCGACCGCTGGAGACCCCGCAGCGCCGCCCCGGCCCCGACATGTCGGCGAGCACCGCGCTCGATTCCGCGATGGACCCGTTGCGCGCGCACCTCACCGACCCCGACGTCACCGACATCTTCGTCAACGGGTCGCGAGGCCTCTTCGTCGACCGCGGCCACGGAGCGGAGCGGGTCGAGCGATGGCGTGCGGATGAGAAAGAGGTCCGCGCTCTCGCGGTCGCACTCATCGCCCAAGGCGGCCGACACATCGACGACGCGACACCGTGCGTCGACGTCCGGCTCGCGCAGGGCGTGCGCGTGCACGCCGTCCTGCCTCCGGTGTGCGCCGACGGCACCACGATCTCCATCCGCGTGCCGCGACCCGGTGTCGGCGACCTCGACGCGCTCGAGGCGCGCGGGATGTTCGACGCCCCGGTCGCGGCCGGGTTGCGGGGTCTCGTGCGCGGGCGGGTGAACGTGCTCGTCACCGGAGCCGCCGGCAGCGGCAAGACCACCCTGCTCGCGGCCATGCTCGGCACCGTCGGCCCGCATGAGCGCATCGTGACGATCGAGGACGTGGCCGAACTCCGCATCGCGCACCCTCATCACGTGCGTCTCGAAGCGCGCCAGCCCAATCTCGAGGGCGCGGGCGGCGTCGATCTGCCGCGGCTCGTGCGTGAAGCCCTGCGGATGCGGCCAGACCGGCTGGTGGTGGGGGAGTGCCGCGGCGCCGAGGTGCGCGATCTGCTGTCGGCGCTCAACACCGGCCATGACGGCGGCGCCGGAACCCTGCACGCCAACGGTCTGGCCGACGTCGCTGCGCGGCTCGAGGCGCTGGGCGCGCTCGCCGGTCTCGACGACCGCGCGCTGGCGCGGCAGGTCGTCAGCGCGATCGGTCGGGTCATCCACCTCGAGCGCGGCGCCGACGGGCGACGTCGTATCGCGGGATGCGGCCGGCCCGTGCTCGTCGACGACCGCCTCCAGATCAGGGAGGTGCCATGGGAGGCCTGACGCGGCAGCGCACCCCCGACCGCACCGGAGACGTGGCTGCGCGGATGGCCGTGCTGCTGCAGGCCGGCCTCGCGCCGGTCGTCGCCTGGCGATTCCTGGCCGAGTCCGGTGACCGCGAGGCCGCCGCTGTCCTCGCCGCCCATCGCGAGGGTCGCGACCTGCCGGAGGCGATCGCGGCGGGTGGTGCGCGGTGGCTCCCGATCGCGGCGGCGTGGCGCGTCGCGACGGCCGTCGGTGCGCCCCTGGCCGACACCCTGCGCGCGATCGCGGGCGCCGTGCGCGACGCCAACGAATGCCGGGACGAGGTGGCCGTGGCCCTCGCCGAGCCCGCCGCGACCGCGCGCCTCATGTCATGGTTGCCGCTGGTGGCGGTGCTGCTCGGGGCCGGCCTCGGCTTCGATACGTTCCGCATCCTGACGACCGGACCCATCGGCATCGGGTGCCTGGTCGCGGGTGTCCTGCTGATGCTGCTGGCGCGCTTGTGGACCCGCCGTCTCGTCGCCGCGGCGGGCGCCGCGGCGGAGATCCCGGGCCTTCGCGCGGAGCTCATCGCCATCGCGCTCTCCGGCGGGGTGTCGATCGAGCGGGCGCAGGCGCTCGCCGCCCCCGACGCCGGAGCGCCCCGGGCGATCGATGCCGACGGCGCGAGCGCAGCTCCCGCCGGCCCTCGGTCGGGATCCGCGCCGGACGCCGACCGTGACGACATCGATCGGCTTCTCGCGCTCTCCCGCAGCGCCGGCGTCCCCGCCGTCGAGCTCCTCCGCGCCGGTGCCTCGCTCGCACGGCACCGCGCGCGCACGGCGGGCCGGTTGCGGGCCGCGCGACTGTCGTCGTCGCTCCTCCTGCCGCTCGGCGTCTGCGTGCTGCCGGCATTCCTCTTCTTAGGCGTCGCTCCGATGCTCATGAGCATCCTCGGATCCACCTCGCTCGAGCTCTGACTCCCGCTCGCCGACCCCATCCGTGCCCACCCGCCGTGCCCACGATTGAAAGGACAGACAGATGATCTCTTCCCGCCTGCCGCGTCTCCGCCCGCTGCGGCGCCCCGCCCGCGCACCGTCCCTGCCGGCGCTCCCGCCCCTCACCGCGCGCCGATCCACGACGCTCTTCGCGGATGAGACGGGTGCGGCGACGGCGGAGTACGCGATCGCCACGATGGCCGCCGTCGCATTCGCCTCGCTCCTGGTCGTCATCATGCGCTCGGACGAGGTGCGGGGCATCCTCGAGGATCTCGTGCGACGCGCATTGACCGTCGCATGATCTCCCGGCTCGGCGACCGCGGCTCGGCCACCGCCGAGTTCGCGATCGCCGTGCCGGCGATCCTGCTCGTGCTCGCGATGGGCATCGGCGCGCTGTCGACCGCGTCCCGTCAGGTGCGCCTGCAGGATGCGGTCGCCGACGCCGCGCGACTCATCGCCCGCGACGAGGATCAGGGGCGGGCGCTCGGCATCGTGTCGGCCGCGGCCGACGGTGCGGTCGGGTCGGTGCAGCACGAGGCCGACCTGGTCTGCGTGTCGGCCGCGGCGCCGGGGGTGCTGCCGGGCCTTCGCGTGACGGCGCGGTCGTGCGCGCTGGGGGGAGGGCTCTGATGGCCGGCACCGCGGGCGCCGTCGGGGTGATCGCGGTGCTCGCGGCACTCACCGTGAGCCTCGCGGCGGTCGGGGGCGCCGCCGTGCACGGGCAACGTCTGGCGTCGGCGGCCGATGCCGCCGCGCTGGGTGCGGCGGACGCCGCGTCGGGGGCCGTCCCGGGCATCCCGTGCGAGCGCGCCGCGCGCGTTGCGGCCACCGCATCCGTGGACGTCGTATCCTGCGAGGTGAACGGTCTCATCGCCACGGTGCGTGTCAGCAGCGCATTCGGCCCGTTCCCGGCTCATGCCGTCGCCCGCGCGGGACCACCTCCGGACGACTCGGCCCACGATGGCGGATGAGACCACCCAGCCGACCCCCGTCTGCGGGTGTGTATGGTGACAGGCGACGAAAGGACCCACCGTTGGCAAAGGGCGAGAAGACGACCACGCGACACGGCAAGAAGCTCGTGATCGTCGAGTCGCCGACCAAGATGACCTCGATCCAGGGGTATCTCGGCGATGACTACGAGGTGCTCAGCTCCATCGGTCACATCCGCGACCTGGCGAACAAGAAGGACATCCCGGCGGAGAAGAAGGCGGCGTACGGCAAGTACTCCATCGACGTCGACAACGGCTTCGACCCCTTCTATGTCGTCAACGACCGCAAGACCAAGACGGTCGCCGAGCTGAAGCGGGCGCTCAAGAGCGCCGACGAAGTCCTCCTCGCCACCGATGAAGACCGCGAAGGCGAGGCCATCGCGTGGCACCTGTTGGAGGTCCTGAACCCCAAGGTGCCCGTCAAGCGGATGGTCTTCCACGAGATCACCAAGGACGCGATCCGCGCGGCCGCCGAGAACACCCGCGAGCTCGATCTCGCGTTGGTCGACGCGCAGGAGACCCGGCGGGTGCTCGACCGCCTCTACGGATGGGACGTCTCACCCGTTCTGTGGCGCAAGGTCGGCAGCGGCCGCGAGGGCGCGGCGCTGAGCGCCGGTCGCGTGCAGTCCGCTGCGACGCGCATGGTCGTCGAGCGTGAGCGCGAGCGCATGGCGTTCGTCTCCGCGAGCTACTGGGACATCGAGACGCTCGCCGTCAAGGGAGACGCCTCCTTCACCGCGCGCCTCGCCCGCATCGACGGCGCACCGCTGGCGCGCGGCACCGACTTCGACGACAAGGGCGCCCTGAAGAAGGCCGTCGTCGTCCTCTCCGAGTCCGATGTGCGCGCGCTCGCCGCGGCGATCGAGGCCGTCGGCGAGGCCACCGCATCCGCGATCGAGTCGAAGCCGGGCACGCGCAGTCCCCGCGCGCCGTTCACGACCTCGACCCTGCAGCAGGAAGCCGGCCGCAAGCTCTCGATGAGCGCCAAGCACACGATGAGTGTCGCGCAGCGTCTCTACGAGAAGGGGTACATCACCTACATGCGTACCGACTCGACCTCGCTGTCGGCGCAGGCGATCTCGGCCGCTCGGGAGCAGGCGGTCTCGCTGTACGGTGATCGCGCCGTCCCGCCGAACCCCCGTTCGTACGCGAACAAGAGCAAGAACGCGCAGGAGGCGCACGAGGCGATCCGTCCGTCGGGCGAGCACTTCCGCACCCCGGCGTCGGTCGCGTCCCACCTCGACCGCGACGAGCAGCGCATGTACGACCTGATCTGGAAGCGGACCGTCGCGAGCCAGATGTCGGACGCGAAGTACGAGACGACCACCGTGACCCTCGCCGTGACGGCGGACGGCAAGGCCCTCGAGTTCACCGCATCCGGCACGGTCTACACCTTCAAGGGCTTCCTCGAGGCCTACGAGGAAGGACGCGACGAGAAGCGCGCCGACGCCGACAAGGCCGACGAGCAGTCGCTGCCGATCCTGGCCGTCGGCGACGTGCTGGCCGCCCGCGACGTGGAGCCCAAGGGGCACTCGACCTCGCCGAAGCCGCGCTACACCGAGGCGAGCCTGGTCAAGGCGCTCGAAGAGAAGGGCATCGGCCGCCCCTCCACGTTCGCGAGCATCATCGACGTGATCCTCGACCGCGGGTACGTCACCAAGCGCGGTCAGGCCCTGGTTCCCAGCTGGCTCGCGTTCAGCGTGGTGCGGCTGCTCGAAGAGCACTTCGCCGATCTCGTCGACTACGACTTCACGGCCGCGCTCGAAGAGGACCTCGACGCCATCGCCCGAGGGGAGCGGCGCCGCGAGCAGTGGCTGCGCGACTTCTACTTCGGTTCCGAGAGCCACGTGGGACTCCGTCACATCGTCGACAACCTGGGCGACATCGACGCCCGCGAGCTCAACTCCACGCGCATCACCGACACGGCGACCCTGCGGTTCGGCAAGTACGGCCCCTACCTCGAGGTCACCGATCCGAGCGCCGACGCCGAGGCCAAGCCGCGCATCGTCAACGTGCCCGAGGATCTCGCACCGGACGAGCTCACCGCGGAGAAGGCCCAGGAGCTGATCGACGCCCCGGTGGCCGGCGACCGCGTGCTGGGTGAGAACCCCGACAACGGCAAGCTCATCGTGGTCAAGGACGGCCGGTTCGGCCCCTACGTCCAAGAGGTCGACCCGGTCGATCCGGACGCGGTCGACGAGACCACGGGCGAGGTCGCCGAAGCGCCGAAGAAGCGCGGAGCCAAGAAGGAGGTCGCGCCGAAGCCCCGCACCGCCTCGCTGTTCAAGAGCATGTCGGTCGACACCGTCGATCTCGACACCGCGCTGCGCCTGCTCGAGCTGCCTCGTGTGGTCGGCGTCGACCCGGCCACGGAAGAGGAGATCACGGCGCAGAACGGCCGCTACGGCCCGTACCTCAAAAAGGGCGCCGACTCCCGCTCGCTCGAGACCGAGCAGCAGATCTTCGACGTCACGCTCGAGAAGGCGCTCGAGATCTACGCGCTGCCCAAGTACGGCGCGCGGCGCGCGTCGAGCGCGCTCAAGGAGTTCGACGCCGATCCCGTCAGCGGCAAGCCGATCAAGATCAAGGACGGACGCTTCGGGGCCTACGTGACCGACGGCGAGACGAACGCCACGATTCCGCGCGGCGAGACCGTCGACGACGTCGACTTCGAGCGCGCCAAGGTGCTGCTCGCCGACAAGCGTGCGAAGGGGCCGGCCCCCAAGCGCACGACGCGAAAGGCGCCCGCCAAGAAGGCCCCGGCCAAGAAGTGACGGACGCCGGCGCGCCCGGGTTCTGGATCACCCTCGAAGGGGGTGACGGCTCGGGCAAGACGACCCAGGCCGCGCTCCTCGAGCAGTGGCTCATCGACCGCGGGCGCACGGTCGTGCGCACGCGCGAGCCGGGCGGCACCGAGGTGGGCGTGCTCGTCCGCGACATCGTGCTGCACCATCGTGGCGAGGTGTCGCCGCGCGCCGAGGCACTGCTGTACGCCGCCGATCGCGCGCAGCACATCGCCACGCTCGTCGAACCCGCGCTTGCCCGCGGCGACGTGATCGTCCAGGACCGATACCTCGACTCCTCCGTCGCCTATCAGGGCGCGGGCCGCGTCCTCGACGCCGACGAGGTGCGGCAGCTGTCGTTGTGGGCGACCGGTGGGGCGCTGCCCGATGTCACGGTGCTGCTCGACCTCGACCCTCACGCAGCCCGGGCGCGCCTCGACTCGGCCGACAAGCCCTTCGACCGGCTCGAGGCCGAGCACACCGACTTCCACACGCGGGTCCGCACGGCGTTCCTCGAGCTCGCCGCCGCCGAGCCGCAGCGTTTCCTCGTGGTGGATGCCGCCGCCCCGGTGGACGAGATCGCCGAGGCCATCCGGGAGCGCGTGGCATCGCTGCTGCCGTGAGCCGCGTCGTCGCCCCCGGATAGGCTGGAGCACATGCCGACCGCCGCCCAGACCCTCGCCTGGGGTGAGGTGTGGGGGCAGGAGGACGCCGTGCGGATGCTGCAGGCCGCGGCATCCGATCCCGCGCAGCTGACGCACGCCTGGCTGATCACGGGGCCTCCCGGGTCGGGGCGCTCCACCCTGGCCTACGCGTTCGCGGCGGCTCTGATCGCCGAGCCGGGCGACGAGCACGCGGTGCGTCAGGTGCTGGCGCGGACGCATCCCGACCTCACGGCGCTGCGCACCGAGCAGGTCGTCATCCGCATCGAAGAGGCGCGGCAACTGGTCGAACGCGCCTACTACTCGCCATCGCTCGGACGCTACCGGGTGATCATCGTCGAAGACGCCGACCGCATGGCGGAGCGCACCTCGAACGTGCTGCTGAAGGCGCTCGAGGAGCCGCCTGAGCGCACCGTCTGGATCCTGTGCGCCCCGAGTGACGCCGATCTGCTGCCGACCATCCGGTCGCGGGTGCGGACGGTGCGGCTGCACGAGCCCGAGGTCGCCGACGTGGCGCGGCTCATCGTGCAGCGCACCGGTGTCGACCCGGTCGTCGCCGAGCAGTCCGCCCGCCACGCGCAGCGCCACATCGGCATGGCGCAGCGCCTGGCCACCGATGCCGACGCGCGCGGCCGACGCGACGAGACCCTTCGCGCCGTCCTCGCGGTGCGCGGAGTGGGCGACGCCGTCGAGGTCGCCGCGCGCATCGTGCAGGTCGCGACGGACGACGCCAAGGCGCTCACGGTGGAACGGGACGAAGCCGAGCGGTCGTCGTTGCTGCGCACCGTCGGTGTGCCCGAGGGCGGAGCCGTGCCACCGGCCGTCCGCGCGCAGCTCAATGCGCTCGCCGACGAGCAGAAGCGCCGCGCGACCCGCAGCCTCCGCGACGGCATCGATCGCGTGCTGACCGATCTGCAGTCGCTGTTCCGCGATGTCGTGATGCTGCAGTTCGGCCGGGAGGAGGGCGTGATCAACAGCGAGCTCCTCGCCGACCTCCGCGCGCTCGCCGAGTTCTGGCCGCCCGCCCGTACGATCCTCGTGCTCGACGAGATCGCCGTCACCCGTCGCAACGTCGAACGCAACGCCGCGCCGACCCTCGCCCTCGAAAGCCTGCTCGTCGCTGTCGCCACCGGAAGGACCTCCACATGATCCCCGCGCCCCGCCGCATCCGACGCTCCGCCACGGCCCTCGTGGCGCTCGTCGCCGCGTCGCTGGCCCTCAGCGGCTGCGCGTTCATCAGCGACTCGACGCCGGCGCCCGTGCGCAGCGCTACCCCCGACACGACCGGCATCTCCGAGGAGCTTCTGCCGTTCTACGGGCAGGAGCTCGACTGGGAGACCTGCGGCGACTTCGACTGCACGACCGTGACCGCTCCGCTGGACTGGGACGACCCGGACGCGGGGGAGATCGACCTCGCCGTCGTCCGCCACGCCGCCACGGACGACGAGCCCATCGGCTCGCTGCTGACGAACCCCGGCGGCCCGGGCGCGAGCGGCGTGAGCTTGATCCGCGACTCGCTCTCGTTCGCCGTGGGCGAGGCGCTGCAGGAGTCCTACGACGTGATCGGCTTCGACCCCCGCGGCGTCGGAGAGTCGACCGCGGTGCGCTGCTACGACGCGCCCGAGATGGACGCGTACCTGTTCGACATCCCCGCGGGCGAGCGCAACTCGCCGGAGTGGGTGGAAGAGCTCAACGCGCGCAACGCGGCGTTCTCCGCAGCATGCGAGCAGAACAGCGACGGGATCCTGGAGTACATCACAACGGTCCAGTCGGCGCGCGACATGGACCTGCTGCGCGCCGTGCTCGGCGACGAGGAGTTGAACTACCTGGGCTTCTCGTACGGCACGTTCCTCGGTGCGACGTACGCCGACCTCTACCCGGAGCGCGTCGGGCGCATGGTGCTCGACGGCGCGATCGATCCGCAGACCTCGATGCTTGATGTCTCGACCACGCAGGGCATCGGGTTCGAGTCGGCGCTGCGCGCGTACATGGCCTCCTGCCTGCTGACAACCGACTGCCCGTTCGCGGGAACCGTGGATGAGGCGATGTCCGACCTGGGCATCCTCCTCGCGAGCGTCGACCGGATGCCGCTGCCCAACGCGGACGGGCGTCAGCTCGGCGCGGATTCGCTGATGACCGGCATCATCGCGGCGCTGTACTCGCAGGACAGCTGGCCGTACCTCACGATGGCGCTCAGCAGCGCGCTGCAGGGAGACCCGTCGCTCGCGTTCCAGCTCGCGGACTTCTACTTCGCCCGCAGCGGCGGGGCGTACGACGACAACTCGACCGAGGCCTTCACGGCCTACAACTGCATGGACTACCCCGACGACGCGACGCCCGAGCAGGAGCAGGCCGCGGCGGCACTGCTGGCCGAGAAGGCCCCGACGGTCGCGCCGTACTGGGACTCGGATGTCGAGTCGTGCGCCGGATGGCCCTTCGCGCCCAGCGGCGAGCGGGCGGCGCTGACGGCATCCGGTTCGTCGCCCATCGTGGTGCTCGGCACGACCAACGACCCCGCGACGCCGTACGACTGGTCGGTCGCGCTCGCCGACCAGCTCGCGTCGGGCGTTCTGGTCACGCGCGTCGGCGAGGGGCACACCGGGTACAACAAGGGCAACGTCTGCGTCGACGAGGCGATCGAGGCGTACCTCGTGGACGGGACCGTGCCGCAGGACGGCCTGCGCTGCGAGTGAGCGTCCGCACGGTCGCACCCCGGGCGGGTGTGCGACCGTGCGTCCCGTTCAGCGGCGGAGGATGCGTCGGGCCAGTGCGTTGCCGATGAACTGCACGGCCTGCACGATGATGACGATCACGATCACGGCGGCCCACGTCACCCACGGGTTGAACTGCTTGAAGCCGTAGACGATGGCGAAGTCGCCGAGGCCGCCGGCGGCGACGGCGCCGGCCATGGCGGTCATGTCGACCAGAGCCACGACGATGAACGTGTACCCGAGGATCAGCGGCCCCAGGGCTTCGCGCGGCACGAGCCGGAACAGGATCCGGGAGCGGCTCGCGCCCGCGGCGCGCGCGGCCTCGATGATGCCGGGCTTGACGGTCAGCAGGTTCTGCTCGACGATGCGGCTGATCGCGAACAGCGAGGCGATCGAGATGACGAAGACACCGAAGTTCGTGCCGATGCCGGGGATGCCGACGCCGCGGGCCAGGGGCTGCAGCGCCGTCAGCAGGATGACGAAGGGGATGGGGCGGACGGTGTTGACGATGACGTTCAGCACCCCGAAGACGGCCCGCTGGGGGAACAGGCTGCCGGCGCGCGTGGCGTAGAGCGCCACGCCCAGCACCAGGCCCCCGATGCCGCCCAGGATGAGGGCGAACGTGACCATGTAGAGGGTCTCGGCGGTCGCTTCCCAGAGGTTCGGAAGCAGGTCGATGAGCCTATCCACGGGCGTCCTCCTCGGTCAGCTGCGTCACGCGGGACGCGGCGTCGATGGCGTGCTGCACCGCATCCGGATCACCGGAGAGCGCCAGCGTGAGATGCCCGAACACCCGGCCGCCGATGTCGTTGATGCCACCGTGCACCAGTTCGAAGCGCACGCCGTGGGCGGCGAAGGCCGCGAAGACGTCGGCCTGTGTGATCTCGCCGTCGCGGATCGTGAGGGTCACGAGGCGGCCGGGGTGCCGTTCGCGCAGGGCCGCGAGCTGGGGTCCTTCGGGCACGTCCTCGATGATGCTGGCGACGAAGCGTCGCGTGGCGGGCTCCGTAGGGGCCGAGAGGATGTCGAACACCGGCCCCGCCTCGATGATGCGGCCGTGCTCCATGACGACCACGCGGTGCGCGAGCGTGCGGATGACGTCCATCTCGTGGGTGATGACGACTACCGTGATGCCGAGTTCCTCGTTGACCCGGCGCAGCAGCGACAGCACCTCCTGCGTGGTCTCGGGGTCGAGCGCGCTGGTGGCTTCGTCCGCGAGCAGGATGCGGGGACTTGTGGCCAGAGCGCGGGCGATGCCGACGCGCTGCTTCTGGCCCCCGGAGAGCTGTTCGGGATAGTTCTTGGCCTTGGCGCTCAGGCCGACGAACTCGAGGAGTTCGGCCACGCGGGCGGTGATCTCGGCGCGCGGCCGCTTCGCGATCTCGAGCGGATAGGCGATGTTGCCGGCCACGGTCCGTGACTCGAAGAGGTTGAACTGCTGGAAGATCATGCCGATGTCGCCGCGCAGGGTGCGCAGGGCGCGCTCGGGGAGCTTCGTGATGTCCCGGCCGTCGATCTCGACCGTGCCGGCGGTGGGGGTCTCGAGCGCGTTGATCAGGCGCAGGACGGTGCTCTTGCCCGCACCCGAGTAGCCGATGATCCCGCAGATCTCACCCGCATCGATCGTGAGGTCGACATCGCTGACGGCGACGACCTCCTCGCCGTCCTTCGACGACGGCGGGTAGGACTTCGTGACGCCGGCGAGGCGGATGAGCGTCATGGGGCCTCCTAGGACGGGGCGGACATGCGTGTGCGGCCCGCTCGGACGAGCGGACCGCACACGCAGGATACGTCTTACTGGTTGGCGCGGATGTCGGCCTGGACATCCTCGAGCGACGAGAGCAGGTCGGCGACCGGCGTCTTCAGCAGCACAGCGGTGCCGCCCGAGGCCTCCTGCACGCCATCCAGTACGGACTGCGTGTTCTGGAAGATCTCGACGAGCTTGTTGTACGTCTCGTTGTCGGCGTCCTCGGCGCGTGCCGCGAAGATGTTGACGTAGGGGAGAGCGTTCGGGTCGTTGGGGTCGTCCTGAGCGATCGCGTCTTCGAAGCTGAGGCCGGCGTCCTCGACGAAGTCGTTGTTGATGATCGCGGCGGCCACATCCGGCAGCGACGTGGCGGTCAGAGCCGCGTCCAGCGCCTGGACGGAGACCTTGGAGCCGGGCTCGACGTCGGCGACGGTCGAGAAGATCGACCCGCCGTCCTTGAGCTCGACCAGGCCGGCCGACTGCAGCACGAGCAGGCCGCGGGCCTGGTTGCTCTCGTCGTTCGGCACGGCGACCGTCGCGCCATCCGGGATGTCCTCGACCGAGTCGTACTGAGTGGAGTACAGACCCAGCGGGTAGATCGCGGTGGCGCCGATCGGCACGAGGTCTTCGCTGCTGGCCTCGTTGTAGGTCGCGAGGTAGACGATGTGCTGGAACTGGTTGAGGTCCAGCTCGCCCGCGGTGAGCGCGGGGTTCGGCTGCGTGTACTCGCTGAAGTCGACGAGCTCGATCTCGATGCCCTCGTCGGCGGCGGCTTCCTTGTACGTCTCCCAGTACGGGTCTCCCGCGCCGACGACGCCGATGCGGATCGGGTCGCCGCTGGCGGCGTCACCGTTGCCGGCGTCGGCGCCGCCGGAGGCGCATCCGCCGAGAAGGAGGGCGACGGGGACCGCCAGTGCGGCGATCGAGAGGAATTTCTTGGACATGGTGCTGCTCCTGGTGTGTCTCTTCGGCACCGATTGCGGCGGGACTGCCGCGTAACGCAGTCCGACGACCGCGCTCGCTTCCTCGCGGTGCCGTTTCGACGCTAAGCGGTGCCCGACCGAGCCCGAAATGCGCCGTCACAGAGAGTCACAGCCCCCCGCTACCCCGCGTCTTCCTGCTCACTCGTCGCGAATGCAGGGTGCGTCGCCGCGACACCCCGCACTCGCGACGAGTGAACCATGGTGCGGAGAGGGGAGGCGTCTCACCCTGCTCGCTCGTCGCAAACGCAGGGTGCGACGGTGAAGTACCCCGCCTTTGTGACGAGTGAACCGTGGTGCGGAGACGGGAGGCGTCTCACCCTGCTCGCTCGTCGCAAATGCAGGGTGCGGCGGTGAAGTACCCCGCCTTTGTGACGAGTGAACCGTGGTGCGGAGGTGGGAGGCGTCTCACCCTGCTCGCTCGTCGCAAATGCAGGGTGCGGCGGTGAAGCACCCCGCATTCGCGACGAATCAGCACAGGGGGGAGGCGGCGAGGGGCAGGCGGCGAGGGGCGAGGGGCGAGCACGAAGGAAAGCCCGCGAGGGCAAGAAAAAAGGCCCCGGGCGGGGGCCTTTTCTCGTTCGGAGCCACCTAAGGGAATCGAACCCTTGACCTATTCATTACGAGTGAATCGCTCTGCCGTCTGAGCTAAGGTGGCGCGCTTCGCTTGCGCGTTGCACGATCCACGATCTTACATGCTCCGCCGGGGCGTTGCGAACCGCGCGGCGGATCGCCGCTCTCGAAGACGGGTCCGCGGCCTGGATAGGCTGAAGCTCCACGAATCGGAGGCAGGCGCATGGGGCACACGCTCGAAATCCTGCTCGAGGTTTTCACGTGGGTCGGTTTTCTGGCGGGTGCCGGATTCGGCGTCGTCTGGCTGATCGCGCTCGCCGCCGACGGCACATGGGCGAGCGCGGATGCGGTCATCGAACCGGGCGAGGGCGGACGACGCGTGGCGCACTGGTTCGCGGCCGACGGTTCGGTCGCCCGCGCACCGCTCTCGGTCGCCGACGAGCACCGCATCGGCGACGCCGACGCCGCGCGCATCTACTACCGGCTCGGCAGCAACCGGATGCGGCCGACGCTCCATTCGCCGTTCGTCCGGCTCACCGGGTGGCTCTCTCTCGGCTGCATCCTGCTGGGTGTGCTGGCCACGACGGTCTCGCTCGTGGGGATGTTCGCGGCCGGGTGAAGAAATCCCGGGTCGACGGCGAGTCAATTAGCTAGATAAGCTAGCTATATGGCTCGCACTTCCTCGTCGTCCCCCACGCGGTGGCTTCGTATCGGCATCCCCGTCCTGCTGGCGCTCGTCTGGATCGTCGGCGGATCAATCGGCGGACCCTACTTCGGCAAGGTCGACGAGGTGTCGACGAACGACCAGTCCTCGTTCCTGCCGCAGAGCGCCGCGGCCACGCAGGTCAACGAGCGGCTCTCGGACTTCCTCGGCGACGACAGCATCCCCGCCGTCGTGGTCGTGGCCTCCGGCAGCGCGCTGACCGACACGCAGCTGACGGAGCTGCAGACCGTGACCGACGACATCGCCGCCCTGCCCGGCGTGCTCGACGGCGTCTCGCCGCCGATCGCCTCGGATGACGGCCTCGCGGCGCAGATCTTCGTGCCCATCGATACGTCGGGCGAGGTTCCCGAGACCGTCGAGGCGGTCCGCGCGGCGCTCGAGAGCGACCTGCCGTCCGGACTCGAGGGGTGGGTCACGGGCCCCGCCGGCTTCACGGCGGACCTGACCGAGGGGTTCCTCGGCATCGACGGCCTGCTGCTGGGCGTCGCGCTGATCGCCGTCTTCGTCATCCTCATCATCGTGTACCGCTCGCCGCTGCTGCCGATCCTGGTGCTGCTCACCTCGGTGTTCGCGCTGTGCGTCGCGTTGCTGACCGTCTGGTGGCTGGCCAAGGCGGAGATCTTCGTCCTCAACGGCCAAGTGCAGGGGATCCTCTTCATCCTCGTGATCGGCGCCGCGACCGACTACGCCCTCTTGTTCGTGGCGCGGTACCGAGAGGCGGTGGCGGACGGCGAGGGGAGGTGGTCGGCCACCGTGCGCGCCTGGCGGGGCGCCTTCGAGCCGATCCTCGCCTCCGGCGGCACGGTCATCGCGGGTCTTCTCTGCCTGCTGCTCTCAGACCTCGCGAGCAATCGCGCGCTCGGGCCGATCGCGGCGATCGGGATCGTCTTCGCGATGCTGTCGGCGCTCACGTTCCTGCCCGCGCTCCTCGCGCTCGTCGGTCGCGCCGCCTTCTGGCCGTTCTTCCCCAAGCCCGCGGCGGTGGCGAACCCCGTCGACGGTCGCGGCGTGTGGCCGCGCCTGGCCCGCTTCGTCGCGCGCCGCGCCCGCCCCGTGTGGATCATCAGCACGGTCGTGCTGCTCGTCGGCGCCGCCGGGGTGACGCAGCTGAAGGCCGATGGTGTGCCCTCGAGCGAGCTCGTGCTGGGCTACTCGCAGGCCCGCGAGGGGCAGGTGGCGCTCGCCGAGCATTTCCCGGCCGGGTCCGGAAGCCCCGTCTACGTGCTCGTCGCCGAGGATCGTGCGGTGGATGCGGCGACGGTGCTCGCCGACGCCTCGGGCATCGACGGCCTCGCCATCACAGCGACGGACTCGCTCACCGGTCAGGCGGCGGTCAGCGTCGAGGACGGCACGCTCGTCCTGGCCGCGGCCGGTCCTCCCGGGACGCCCGCCCCGGTGCCGACCGAGGTCGACGGCGACGTGCTCCTGGTGGCGACCCTGTCGGATGCGGCCGACTCCGAGGCGGCCGACGACACGATCCGCGACGTGCGGGTGTCGCTCGACGACGCGCTCGGCGAGGGCACGGCGCTCGTGGGCGGCCAGACCGCGATCGACGTCGACACGAACGACACGTCGATCCGCGACCGCACCGTGATCATCCCGGTGATCCTCGTCGTGGTCTTCGTGATCCTCATGCTGCTGCTGCGTTCGGTGCTGGCCCCGCTGCTGCTCATCGTCAGCACCGTCGTCTCGTTCGGCACCGCGCTGGGGGTGAGCGCCCTCGTCTTCACGTACGTGTTCGGATTCCCGGGAGCCGACCCGGCCGTGCCGCTCTACGGCTTCGTGTTCCTCGTGGCGTTGGGCATCGACTACAACATCTTCCTGATGTCGCGGGTGCGCGAGGAGTCGCTGCGTCACGGCACGCGCCCCGGCATCCTGCGTGGACTCGTGTCGACGGGCGGGGTGATCACCTCGGCGGGACTCGTGCTCGCGGCGACCTTCGCGGCGCTCGGGGTCATCCCCATCCTGTTCCTCGCGCAGCTGGCGTTCATCGTGGCCTTCGGGGTGCTGCTGGACACCTTCGTCGTGCGCTCGCTGCTCGTGCCCGCGCTCACGCACGACATCGGCCGTGCGATCTGGTGGCCCTCGAAGCTCTGGCGCGCCGGACCCGAGACGACCGGCTCGGATGAGACGGCGGCGATGACGCGAGCAGAGTATCGCCGTACGCTCGAGTCATGAGCAAGGCACTGTTCATCGTCGACGTCCAGAACGATTTCACCGAGCACGGTGCGCTGGGAGTGGAGGGCGGTGATGCGGTCGCGGGCCGCATCAGCCGCTTCCTCGCCGCGCACGCGGGGGAGTACGAGGTCATCGTCGCCTCGCGGGACTGGCATGACCCGGAGAGCGACAACGGCGGGCATTTCGCCGACGCCCCCGACTTCGTCGACACCTGGCCGCCGCACTGCGTCGCGGGAACGGCCGGCGCGGAGTACGACGACGGCTTCGACACCGCGGCGGTGACCCATCACCTCAAGAAGGGGCAGGGAGCGCCCGCCTATTCGCTGTTCGAGGGGCACGCGGATGACGGGAGCATGGCTCACGACCTGCTGACCGCACACGGCATCCTCGACATCGACGTGGTGGGCCTCGCGACCGACTACTGCGTGCGCGCCTCCGCGCTCGACGCGATCGCCGCCGGGCGCCACGTGCGCGTCTTCACCGACCTGGTCGCCGGGGTGCACGCCGCATCCAGTGAGCGCGCGCTGGCCGAGATCGCCCACGCGGGTGCGGTGCTCCTGTCGT
This sequence comes from Microbacterium sp. NPDC089189, assembly GCF_040685095.1. NCBI lineage: Bacteria > Bacillati > Actinomycetota > Actinomycetes > Micrococcales > Microbacteriaceae > Microbacterium > Microbacterium sp. NPDC089189. The sequence goes on along the minus strand of NZ_JBFBHG010000011.1, from coordinate 59,430 downwards.
CGGAGGACGCCGCGTGAGCGCACCCGCGGGCTGGTACCCCGACCCGACGGACCCCGCTCGGCAGCGCTGGTGGGACGGCGCGGGATGGGGTGCGCTCGCCCCGAAGCCTGACGGCGCGCCCGCCCCGCAGCCCTACGGTGCACCCGCCCCGGCGGCGCCGATCCGCGCGACGAACCAGGACGTCCGCACCGGCACGGCGTGGATCTGGGTGCTCGTCTTCCTTCCGCTGCTGACGTTGCCGGCGTTGTTCCTCATCGACTGGCGGACGTTCATCGACGCGTACGTGTCGTGGATCGCGGCGATGTCCCTCGCGCCCAGCGCCGAGATGGCGACGGGCTATGTCCCCTTCTTCGTGAACTGGATGCTGTCGCTGCTGGGTGTGACGGCGATCGGATGGATCGCCTACGGCGTTGCGGTCGTCGTCGCCTGGCTCGACAGTCGAGAGCTCGCGCGCCGGGGCCTCGATCATCCCTTCCCCTGGCCGTGGGCCTTCCTCTCGCCCGCGGTCTACGTGATCGGCCGCACGGTCGTGGTGCGCCGCCGCACGGGTGCGGGGCTCGCGCCGCTGTGGGCGTGGATCGGTGTGCAGGTCGTGGTGGTGGTCTCGACGTTCGTGTTCGTCGCCGTGATCATCGACATCGCGCTCGATGCCTTCTCGCGCCTCATGCTCCAATACGGGATGCTGCGCTGAGACCGGGACTCAGCTGGGGCGCTCCGCCTTCCCGCGGGACGCTTCCAGTGCGCGGATGAGGGTTGCCGAGTCCCACGGTCCCTTGTGGCGCTGCTCGCCGATGAAGAACGTGGGCGTCGAGTGGAGGTCCATCAGCTCCGCGTCGAGGCGATCGTCCTGGATGCGGCGCAGCACGGCGGGTGAGCGGAAGTCCTCGGCGAAGCGGTCGGCGTCCAGGCCCAGCTGCTCGGCGTAGCCGAAGAGGTCGGCCACTTCGAGGTCGTCCTGGTGGGCGAAGAGCTTGCGCGTCATCTCGTAGAAGTGTCCCTGGAGCCCGGCCGCCTCGGCGGCCTGCGCAGCCTGCTGGGCGTGCGGGTGCGGCTGATCGAGCGGCAGGTGGCGCCACACCCACCGCACCTGATCGCCGAGCGCGGCGAAGACCTCGTCGATCGACCCGGTCGCGCGCCCGCAGAAGGGGCACTCGAAGTCGCCGTACTCGACGATGGTGAGGGGCGCATCGACCGGGCCCTTGATGTGATCGCGGTGCGGGTCGACGGGGCGGTTGAGCCGGGCGCCGACGGCGCGCGGCGGGCGCAGCCGGTCACCGATCGTGATCATCGCCCACCCGAGGAGGAACGCGACCACCGAGGCGGTCAGCACGCCGACGCGGGCGAGGTCCTGCGTGTGAGGGTCGTCGATCGCGATGGGCACGAGGAACAGAGCGATCGTGAACCCGATGCCCGAGAGCGCCGCGCCCCCGGCGATCCGCGGCATCCCCAGCCCCGGTGCGAGCACGCCGCGTCCCGTCGCGCGCAGCAACCACGTCGCGCCGGTGATGCCGATGAACTTGCCCACGACGAGGCCGGCGATGACGCCCCAGGTGAGGGCCGAGGTGAAAGCCTCGCCGAGGGTCGCCGGGTCGAGGTGCACGCCGGCGTTCGCCAGGGCGAAGAGGGGCAGCACGCCGAACGAGATGTAGGGGCGCCATCCGGCGTCGATGCGTTCGTTGATCGACAGCGAGTCGCGGAGGCTCCGGGTGACGGCGGCCGCGTACACCGTGTTGGGCGACTCGCGGAAGGCGCGGGTGAGCTCGGTGGTGCGTTCGACCTCGGAGCGCCGCGGCGGGAAGACGGGGATGAGGAGGGCGATCGCGACGCCCGCGAGGGTGGCGTGCACGCCGGAGAGGAGCACGGCCACCCACAGGGCGATGCCCAGCACGGCGTACGAGAACCCGCGGCCCGACGGCAGGAACCGCACCACGGCGATGAGGCCCATGATGACGACGGCGGCGACCAGCGGGCCGATCACGAGGCCGTCCGAGTAGAAGACGCCGATCGCGAGCAGGGCGCCGATGTCGTCGACGACCGCGAGCGTCAGCAGGAACGCCCGGAGGCGGGCCGGGAACTTGGGGCCGATGATCGCGAGCGCGCCGAGCAGGAACGCGGTGTCGGTCGAGATGACCACGCCCCACGCGTGCGCCTCACCGGTGTGCAGTGTGATGAGGATGAAGATGCCCGCCGGCACGATGAGCCCGGCGATCGCCGCGGCGATGGGCAGGCGCGCACGTGCCCGGTCGGTCAGCTCGCCGATGGTGAGTTCGCGCTTGACCTCGAGGCCGACGAGGAAGAAGAAGAGGGTCATCAACCCGTCGTTGACGAGGGCGTGCAGGGTGGACGTGAGGCGCATGTCGCCCACCGCCACATCGATCGGGGTCTCCCAGAAGTGCTCGTAACCGGCTCCCCACGGGCTGTTCGCCCAGATGATGGCCACGAGCGTGGCGCCGAGCATGAGCGCGGCGGACATCCGGTCGGGGGAGAGGCGGCGTGTGCGCCCCGCGGCTTCTGTCACCTCAGAAGTCTGCCGCATCCGCACGTATCCGGGGGAATACCCCTCCCCGGTATGGGGGTTACACTGATCGTAGATACCCGCCGGGGGTATGCACGAGGAGGACGACATGGCCCTGACCGAGTTCCGAGTGACCGGAATGACCTGCGAGCACTGCGAGCGCTCGGTACGCGAAGAGGTAGGTGCCGTCGCCGGGGTCGAGCACGTCGAGGTGAACGCTCAGACCGGCGTGCTCCGGGTGACCGCCGACGACGCGGTCGACGACGCGGCGATCCTCGGCGCGGTCGACGAGGCCGGCTACGCCGCCACGCGCGTCTGACGCCGCGACCCCCGAACAGGAGAACTTCGTGAGCACCCCGCACGGATCGAGTATCGAGCTCGAGATCGGCGGCATGACCTGCGCGTCGTGCGCGACGCGCATCGAGCGCAAGCTCAACCGCCTCGACGGCGTCGTGGCCACCGTCAACTACGCCACCGAGAAGGCCCGGGTGACGACCCCGAGCGGATACGACCCCGCGCAGCTCGTCGCCGAGATCGAGAAGACCGGGTACACCGCGGTGCTGCCGGCGCCCGAAGAGCCCGCCCCGTCCGGGGCCGAGCCCGCGGATCCCGAGCTCACGACGCTCCGCACCAGGCTCCTCGTCTCGGCCCTGTTGACCGTGCCGGTGATCGCGCTGGCGATGATCCCCGCGCTCCAGTTCACCTACTGGCAGTGGGCGTCGCTCACGCTCGCCGCCCCGGTGATCGTGTGGGGGGCGTGGCCCTTCCACCGGGCGGCGTGGATCAACCTCCGGCACGGCGCGGCGACCATGGACACCCTCATCTCGATGGGCACGCTCGCCGCCTTCCTCTGGTCGTTGTACGCGCTGTTCCTCGGGACCGCCGGCATGCCGGGGATGACGCACGGATTCGAGCTCTCGATGACGCCCTCGGACGGCAGCGGCAACATCTATCTCGAGGTCGCGGCCGGGGTCACGACGTTCGTGCTGGCCGGGCGTTACGTCGAGAAGCGGTCCAAACGCCGCGCCGGTGCCGCCCTGCGCGCACTGCTCGATGTCGGAGCGAAGGACGTCTCGGTGCTGCGCGGCGAGGTCGAGACCCGCATCCCGATCGGCGAGCTGCGGGTGGGCGACACGTTCGTCGTTCGTCCCGGCGAGAAGATCGCGACGGACGGAGTCGTCGTCGACGGCAGCTCCGCGCTCGACACCGCGATGCTCACGGGGGAGTCGCTGCCGGTCGAGGTGCGTCCCGGCGACGCGGTCGCCGGCGGCACGGTGGATGTGGGAGGCCGGCTCGTCGTGCGGGCGTCGCGGGTGGGCGCCGACACGCAGCTGGCGCAGATGGCGCGCCTCGTCGAAGAGGCGCAGAGCGGCAAGGCCGAGGTGCAGCGTCTCGCCGATCGCATCTCGGGCGTCTTCGTGCCGATCGTCATCGTGGTGGCCGTCGCCACGCTCGTCACCTGGCTGCTCATCGGTGCCCCGGTGGCGACCGCCTTCACCGCGGCCGTCGCGGTGCTCGTCATCGCCTGCCCGTGCGCGCTCGGTCTCGCCACGCCCATGGCCCTGCTGGTCGGCACCGGCCGGGGCGCACAGCTGGGTGTGCTCATCAAGGGTCCTGAGGTGCTCGAATCCACCCGGAGAGTCGACACCATCGTGCTCGACAAGACCGGCACCGTCACGTCCGGGCGGATGACGCTCGTCGAGGTCGTCGCCGAGCCCGGCACCGACCCGGCGCAGTTGCTGCGCCTCGCGGCGGCGCTGGAGGCCGGATCCGAGCATCCGATCGCGCGCGCGGTGGTCGCCGCCGCGGCTGAGGGGGGTGCCACGTTGCCTGCTCCCACCGACTTCGTGAATGTCGCCGGTCGGGGCGTGCAGGGCATGGTCGACGACCACGCCGTCGTCGTGGGCCGCCCCGCGCTGCTGGCGGAGTGGTCGCAGCATCTGGGCGTCGAGACCGAGGCTGCGCGGGTGCGCGCCGAAGCCGAGGGGCGCACCGTCGTCGCCGTCGGCTGGGACGGCTCTGCGCGCGGGGTGCTCGTCGTCTCCGACACGGTGAAGAGCACGAGCGCCGGGGCCGTCGCCGAGATGCGCCGCCTCGGACTCACGCCGGTGCTTCTCACCGGCGACAACGCCGCCGTGGCGCGACGCGTCGCCGACGAGGTGGGGATCGACGAGGTCATCGCCGAGGTGCTCCCGCAGGGCAAGGTCGACGCGGTCGCGCGTCTGCAGCGCGAGGGACGCGTCGTGGCGATGGTCGGCGACGGGGTCAACGACGCACCCGCGCTCGCGCAGGCCGATCTGGGGCTCGCCATGGGCACCGGGACGGACGCCGCGATCGAGGCCGCCGACATCACGCTCGTCGGGGGCGACCTGCGGGGCGCCGTCGACGCCATCAGACTCTCGCGCCGCACCCTGGGCACCATCAAGACGAACCTGTTCTGGGCGTTCGCGTACAACGTCGCCGCCATTCCGATCGCCGCGCTGGGGCTGCTGAGTCCCATGCTCGCCGGCGCCGCTATGGCAGCATCGAGCGTGTTCGTGGTCGGTAACAGCCTGCGGCTGCGGCGCTTCCAGAGCGGCGACCGATCCCACCTGACGACATCCGCCCCTCGGGGAACGAAGGACACATGAACGACACTGCGCACGACCACCACGCCGCTCACGGCTACATCACCGACAAAGAGAAGTACCTCAATCGCCTCAAGCGGATCGAGGGGCAGGCCCGCGGCATCTCGAAGATGGTCGACGACGAGAAGTACTGCATCGACATCCTCACGCAGATCAGCGCGTTGACGAGCGCGCTGCAGGCCGTGGCCGTGGGGCTTCTCGACGACCACCTCAAGCACTGCGTGCTCGACGCGGCGCGGTCGGGCGGAGCCGAAGCGGAGGAGAAGCTCAAAGAGGCCAGCGACGCGATCGCGCGCCTCGTGCGATCCTGAACCCGCTTCGCTACTTCGATGTGAGAGAGACCCCGATGAAGATCACGCATGTGCGCAATGCGACGATGCTGCTCGAGGTCGACGGCATGCAGGTGCTCATCGACCCCATGCTCGGGGCGCGGGGCTCGCAGCCGCCGTTTCGCAGCGAGACGGGCGACGTGTCGCGGAACCCCCTGGTCGACCTCGTCGTGCCGTTGAGCGATCTGCTCCACCCCAATGTCGTCGTCGTGACGCACACGCACACCGATCACTGGGATGCGGCGGCCGCCGCGCTCCTGCCCCGCGACATGCCCATCCTGGTGCAGGACGACGCGGATGCCGGAGCGCTCGCCGAGAGCGGATTCACCGACGTCCGGGTGCTCACGGATGCGCTCGAGGTCGGGGGAGTGCGCTTCCATCGCACCGGTGGGCAGCACGGGTCGTCGGAGTTCGTGGCGCGGTATCCGAAGATCGGCACGGTCATGGGCGTCGTCGTGCGGGGCGCGACGGGCCCCGCCGTCTACCTCGCCGGTGACACCGTGCTCGGCGACGACGTGCGGTCGGCCATCGCCGCGCACGTGCCCGACGTGATCGTCCTGAACACCGGTGAGGCGCGGCTGCCCGATTCGGGACCGATCATCATGGGAGCCCACGACGTGGTCGACGTCGCGCGTCTGGCGCCCGACGCCCGCATCGTCGCCGTGCACATGGAGGCGCTCAACCATTGCGTGGTGTCGCGAGACGACGTGCGCCGCGCGGCGGCGGATGCGCGGATCGACGCGCGACTGTGGGTGCCCGAGGACGGCGAGATGCGGGACTTCTGAGCGGCGCCCCGCTCCGGTGTCGGCTCCGTGCTGTGCGGCTACTCGCGGATGCTGGCCGGAGCCTCGGTCTCGAACGCGTCGTGCGTGGTCGCGCTGCGGTACTCGGTGTACATGTAAGGGTTGTCGAGCACCTTCGTGGCGGGGATCTCGGGATTCATCTCGCCTGCCCAGACGTCCACTCCCATGGTTTCCTGCAGATGATCGACGGTGTCGTCGATCGCCGCCCGGGCGCGGGCGAGGTCGACGCCGACGAGCTGCCCTTCGAACTTCTTCACCTCGCCACCCACGAGCACCGTGTGCACATCGCCGCGCGTGGTCTGCATGGCGAGATGCCCGTAGGCATTCAGGATGGGGAACATCGCGGGCGACGCGTCGTTCTTGACCAGCACGAGGTCCGCGAGCTTGCCCACCTCGACGCTGCCGACGACGTCATCGCGCCCCAGCGCCTTCGCGCCGCCTCGTGTCGCCCAGTCCAGCACGTGCTCGGCTCGCAGGTGCGAGTGAGTGATCGTCGCTCCGGTCTCGTGCGCCTTCGTGTGCTCCCACGACCGGTCTGCTCCGAGTGTGGTCCGCATCGCCGTGAAGAGGTCTGAGCTGAACCACACGCTCGTATCGACGGAGAGCGACACCGGGATGCCGTGCTCGCGCAGCGCGTGCGAGGGCGGATATCCCTGACCGGCGCTCTGCTCGCTCTCGGTGGAGAGCGAGACCGAGCCTCCCGTGGCGGCGATGCGTTGGTAGGAGTCGTTCTCGAGCGTCGCGGCGTGCACGTAGACGGTCTTCTCGTCCATGAATCCGTTGTCGTACATGAGCTTGATGCCGTCGTCGTTGGTGGCGCCCCACACCCCGGCGTGCGTCGTGACGGGGATGCCGAGCTCGCGCGCGACCTCGAATGCCGTGCGCTCGGGGAAGGCGGGGTCGCCCGTGACGTCGAAGGCGAGCTGGGTGCCGAACAGTCGGCTGTCATCGCGCGCGGCCGACACCAGGCGCTTGTAAGCGGGGTCCGCCGCCCACTCCCAGGGGCCAGCGAAGATGTTTCCGAAGCCGAGCACGTAACGCCCGGGCGACGTGACCAGCGCGTCGTGTGCGGCTTCGCCGTGTTCGACGGACTGAAGCCCGTGCGACCAGTCGACGGTGGTCGTGATTCCGGATTCGATGGCGTCGAGCGCGCTCAGCGTGTTGCCGGCCCAGATGTCCTGCGGTCGGAACTTCGCGCCGTGCTGCAGGTAGTACCAGACGAAGTACTGCGACAGGGTCCAGTCGGCTCCGTACGCGCGCATCGCCGTCTGCCACATGTGCCGGTGCGTGTCGATCATCCCGGGCATCACGATGCCGCCTGACGCATCGATGACGAAGGCATTCTCGGGCGCCTCGATCGCGTGTCCCACGGCGGCGATCTTGCCGTCGATGACGAGGACGTCAGCATCCCGCAGCACGGTGTGGGCATCGTCGAGGGTGACGACGATGCCGCCGGTGAAGAGGATCGGCTGCCCCTCTTGCGGGGCGGGGGAAGTGGTCATAGTGTCCTGCTCTCCAGTGAGTGTGGAACGAAGAATGTGGCGTCGGGGAGGGTGAGATACGGCGTTTTCGGGTCAGACCTGCACGGAGGGGTACTCCTTGCCCAGCCAGCCGCTGAGCTTCGCGGCATACTCGCGCTGGAACGCGAGCGGACCGATCCGGGTGGCGTACTCCTCGTCGTAGATGGCGATGTAGATCGTCAGGACGAGGAAGAAATGGGCGCCCATCTCGAACAGCGCGACGTAGTCGTGATCTCGCAGTGCTCTGCGTTCCTGGTCGGTGAAGGCGAGCCAGCTCGTCTTCTCGACGCGATGTCCGGCGCCCAGCCACTGGCCGTACTCCTGCTCCCACCGCTCGATCAGCGCGTCGGGGTCGCTGGCGTACGCCGCGAGCAGTTCCGGGTCGCGGTCGACCTGGAACAGGAACTTGTTGACGTAGTACTTGCTCATCGCGGATCGCCCTCCGGGTACCAGGTCATGTACATCTCGCGGGTGTGGAACAGGTCGAGCTCGTCGACGTAAGAGGCGTCGATCGGGCCGGCGATCCCGAGCATCAGGACGAGGTCGAGGAACCCTGCGGTCGCGTTGCCCGCCTTCGACATGGACTCGAACGTGACGTCCTCGAGGATCGCCTCGACGTCGCCCGTCGCCAGCCAGTCGATGGCCTTGCGGTCCCACTCGGGATCGGGGCCGTGGTCTCCGAACATCCGCGGTCCGCCGAGTTCCAGCGAGAGGTGGCCCGAGCCGATCGCCGCGATCTTCTTGTCTGTCGGGAACTCCTCGATGATGTCGCGGATTGCTCGTCCGAGATCGTAGAAGCGTCTCGCGCTCGGCAACGGCGGCGCGAAGATGTTCGTGTAGATCGGCACGACGGGGAGATCGGCGTCGGGGCGCGTCGTGATGATGGGGCAGATGATCGAGTGGTCGATCTTCAGCTCGTTCGAGACGGAGAAGTCGAAGCCGCGGTCGAGAAGTCCCTGGAGCATGAATCCGGAGAGCTCCTCGTGCCCCTCCAGCTCATAGGTGGGCATGGAGAATTCGCGTACCTCGTTGTAGAAGGTGGCGTCGTAGCGTGGCTGCTTGCCGATGAGGAACGTCGGGTAGTTGTCGTGGAAGAACTGGTGGAAGTGATCGGAGCCGACCATGACGAGGATGTCCGGATTCGCCGCGGTGAGTGTCTCGCGGTACGCGAGAACCTTGCGCTTCCACTCGATGTCCGTCGGAGACTGCTGCTCGATCGGGGTCAGCTCGGTCGCCTTGTAGAAGAACGGGTGGTGGGTCGTGGCGAGCACGGCGCTCAGGTGTGCCATGTTCTCTCCTTCGAGTTTCTGAGGGCTCTGACTAATCGAGGACGGGTTCGGTGTAGACGGCGTTGCGGTCGACTTCTGCGTAGATGGCGGGCGCGACGGGCCGAACCCGCTCTTCGGCGAGGTGGCCCACGAGCCCGGCCGTTCGGGCGAGCAACGCGAAGCCGCGCAGCAGATCCACGGGCAGGCCGGCGTCGGCGAGGGCCGCACCCCCCATCCCCGCGCCGTTGAGCGGCAGGGTTCGGCCGAGGATGTCGGGGTGAACCCGGCCGATGGCTTCGAACAGTGCCAGGTGAGGTCCGTACGTCTCGGTTTCGCGGGCGATCTCGAGCAGCGCAGGGATGCGTGGGTCGGCGTGCTTGTGCACGGGGTGGCCGAGGCCGGGGAGCTTGCGCCCTTCCGCCTTGGCGCTGTGGACGACGGTGCGAGCGAGATCGTCCCAGTCGGACTCGGTGAAGGCGCTCGTATCTTCCTGCGCGGTGACGATTCCGTGAAGGAACACCCCGGTGTCCTCCGTGACGCCCAGGAACCGCGACCCTCCCCCCAGCAGACCCGCCGCGATCGCACCCTGCAAGGAATCGGGAGCGCTGTAGTAGGTCATCCGCGCGGCGATGGCCGTCGGCGTGAAGCCGTGGTCGGCGAGTGAGACGAGCACCGCCTCGAACATGCGCAGCTGTCCCGGCGACGGGCGTCGCTGGGTCGCCAACCAGTAGGCGAGCTCTCCGAAGCTGACTTTGCCGAGGACCTCACTGGCGAGGTCATGCCCCAGCAACGAGATGCTGGTGGCGTCCGAGGTGCCGATCGCGGTGGGGTAATGGCGGTCGCTCATCAGGATTCTCCCTGGGTATGTGAAGCCGGTGCCGAGAGCTGCGGGCGCGGCCGCAGGAGCCACGACCTGATTTCCTCGTCATGCTCGTTGAGTAGCGGCGGAGGGGCGTCGTAGCTCGGCGGCGTGAGAGAGAAGCTGATGGCGTTGCGGATCATCGGAACCTCCCGCCTCCCGTGGCCGACCGTGATCACGGGCTCGAGACCGAGGCGCTCCGCCAGTGCGATGCCGTCGTCGAGGGTGTTGATCGGACCGCAGGCGATCCCCGCCGCGGTGAGCACGTCGAACCACTCATCCTTCGTCCGTGCGGCGAGCGCCTCGACGAGAAGGGGGCGCAACTCGCCGCGGTTGACGTTGCGCTTGTACGACGAGTCGAAGCGGTCATCCGTCGGCAGGTCGGGGAGGCCGATCGCGGTCGCGAGCTTCGCGAACTGCGCGTCGTTGGCCGCGACCACGATGAGATCTCCGTCGCTCGCTGGCAGCGGCTCGTACGGGAAGAGACTCGCGTGCGCATTGCCCATCCGATAGGGCACCTCGCCGCCCGCGACGACCGTCGACGAGTGGTTGGCCATGGCTGAGATCGCTGTGGAGAGCAGGTTGACCTCGATGTGCTGGCCGTCGCCGGTGAGGTCGCGATGGCGCAACGCCGCGAGAAGGCCGATCGTCGCCTGCATGCCCGTCATGATGTCGAACACCGAGACTCCGCTGCGGTACGGCTGCCCGTCGGGGTCACCCGTGAGGCTCATGAGGCCGGACATCGCCTGCACGATCAGGTCGTATCCGGGAAGTGCCGCTCCCTCGCGACTCCCGAATCCGCTGATGGAGGCGTAGACGACGGCGGGATTCGTCGCGGCGACAGAGTCGTAGTCGAGCCCGTACTTCGCCAGGCCTCCCGGCTTGAAGTTCTCGATCACGATGTCGGCGCGCGCCGCGAGCTCCTGCGCGAGTGCGCGGTCGTCGGGGTCGCGGAAGTCGAGAACGATGTCGCGCTTGTTGCGATTGATTCCGAGGTAGTAGGTCGAGACCCCATCCCGTTCGGGCGGGCGCCACCCGCGAGTCTCATCGCCCGCGGGCGCCTCGACCTTGATCACGTCGGCGCCCAGATCGCCGAGGATCTGAGTCGAGAACGGGCCCGCGAGCACGCGGGAGAAATCGGCGACCAACAGGCCCGCGAGGGGACCGGTAGGGACGTTGCGCTCGGAACTCGTCATTGTTCCTCCAGAATCGGACACTCATCCGCCTAGCGGACAGTCTGAACCTAGAGTTCTTGCGCCGGTGAAGTCAAGAGCGGGGCGAAGCGTGGATGAGGCCGCGCCGCGCGTCGGTCATCGTCCCGCGTCGACGTCGCTCGTCGGGAATGCGCGCAGATTCGCGAGGTCGCTCTCGAGGCAGGCGGCGGTCTCCAGCAACTGGGGGAGGAACACGCCCACCAACTGCTCGATCGAGGTCTCCGCGGCGTGCGCGTTCACGTTGAGAGCAGCGAAGACCTCCCCGCCGGGAAGCCGGATCGGCACGGCGATCGATCGGATGGCCGGTGCCAGCTCCTGGTCCGCGAGAGCCCATCCGCGCGCGCGCACTTCCGCGAGGGCGACATCGAGTTCGGGGCGCGACAGGTGCACGCTCGCCGTCACCCCGGCGCGTGAGGGGGTGTCGAGTACCGCATCGAGCTCGGCGTCCGACAGTGCAGCCAGGAGTACCTTGCCGAGCGATGTCGCCGCAGCGGGGAAGCGCGTCCCGATCGTGACCGATAGGGCAACGAGTTTCGGTACCGCGGCGCGCGCCACGTAGACGACATCCGATCCGTCCAGTTGCGCGAGCGAGGACGATTCGTGCGTGGAGGCGACGAGATCTTCGAGCCGTGGCATGCAGGTCTGCCAGAACGGTTGCCCGGCGAAGTAGCTGAGGCCCAACTCGAGCACGCGGGGGGTCAGCATGAACTTGCTCTCGAGTGAGCGGACGTAACCGAGCTCGACCAGCGTGATCAGGATGCGGCGCGCCGTCGGTCGTGCGAGCCCTGCTTCCGAGGCGACCTCGCTCAGCGACAGGAGCGGCCTTGCGTCCGAGAAGCTCTTGATGACGTCGAAACCTCGCGCGATGGCCTCGATGAATTCTGGACTCGTTGTCTCGCGCACGATGCGGCTCCCATTCTCGACTTCCCCGACCGTAGTACACGGGCGCTCGGGCGCCCGGGGGGCGAGCGCTCGAGCGCCGGGTCTTGACGGAGTGCCACCGTCCGGCCTATCTTCGGACAGCCGTCCGACTGCCGGACGGCTGTCGGTTCGGATGATGGTGTCCGAAGCGGCACCGGGCACAACGAAGGCAGGCGGCGGATGGCCCCTCTCGACGTCGGTCTTCTCATCCTCAGAGTCGTGCTCGGTCTGCTGCTCGTCGGACACGCATCGCAGAAACTGCTCGGACTCTTCCGGGGTAAGGGCATCGCGGGCACGGCGGGTCTCTTCGAGGCGTCAGGGCTGCGCCCCGGCGTCCCGCTCGTGATCGCTGCCGGCCTCACCGAGCTCGGCGGTGCAGGACTGCTCGTTCTGGGGCTCGCGACCCCCCTGGCCGTCTCCATGGTGCTCGGCGCGATGGCCGTGGCGATCTCCACGCTGTGGAGCAAAGGCCTGTGGGGCCACCTCGGTGGATACGAGGTGCCCTTCTGCTACGCGCTCATGGCGTTCGTGCTCGGGGTCACCGGTCCCGGCGCCTTCTCGCTCGATGCGCTCGCACCGTGGAGCGGAGCCCACGGGCTGCCGTGGGCTCTCGGTGCTCTGGCGGTGGCGCTTCTCCTCTCGAGTCCGCTCATCGTCATGGTCATGAGGCATTCGCGAGCGCACGGCGAGGCATGAGACTCGTGGCGTCTCAGAACTCGAACCTTGCTGCGATCTCGTCGGAGAACAGCACGGTGTGCGGGACCTCGCTCAGCGCGTCGGACTCGATCACGATTCCCCGGAGCCGCGCTGCCTGCGCGTACTCGTGCCACGGGAACTCTCCCGGGTTCGGCTCATCGCCTCGCACCAACGCCAGCACGTCCGATCTGACCTCGGCCGCGGCTCGCTTCCACGAGAGCGGCTCCTTGTGGCCGAACCTGAACGTATCCATTCCGCGATCCATATCGAGCCGGATCAACGACTCGTCGGACAGCCGGAGATACTGGGTGATCTTCACGGACATCACCGGTCGCGAGTTCCCCGCGGGTGGCTGGGCGAGTTCGCAGATGATCACGAGGGCGGTCACCGAGAGCGTGGACAGGTCCAGCGGCAGCCGGGCAGGGGACTCGGTTCGTGCCGCTGCGTGATCCAGCGGGACGAACCGGACGTCGGTCGCGTCATCCGTCATGCGGGTGCGCAGTTGAGGTCTTTTGCCGTCCCGTAGCTCGCACCGTAGGGATGCCAGAACTCCGACAGGCCGACGAAGACTTCGCCTCGCCAGGCGACGGGACTCGAACTCGCGCAACCCTTGTGCGGGGTGGCCCAGCGGCCTGTTCCTGATCCGGAAGCCACGCCCGCGGCGGTGTCGCTGGCCTGGGTGATCCACGTGCAGCCCACATTGCTGCATCCGAGCGCCTGGAGGTTCACCGTCACATCGGCTGTCGCCGGGCAGTCGCCACTGTTGTAGACCCAATAGCCGTGCACGGAGGCCTCACCGTTGGTCACATGCGGCCAGTCCGCCACGCCGTCCCACCCACATCCCCACCAGTCGTTCAGGGGCGTCATGACAGGCGCCTCGGATTCGTCGGCTCGAGGAGCCTCGGCGGCGGGGATCTCGGCGGCGGAGTCGAAGCCGAATTGCGCTTCTGCTTCGGCAACCGAGACATATCTCATGCTCGGGTCGCTCGCGATCCGGCTCGAGAGTTCGGCGCTCTCGGCCGCGGGAGCCGGCGCGGGCAGCGGTTCCGCGGACTGCGCCTGAGCCGCCGTCGGGGCGATCAGGGTCAACGCGAAAGCGGCCGCTGCGATCGCGCCCATCTTCTTTGTGATTCGCATATGTGCTCTCCGTTCCGTATGTCTCGTCCTCGCCGGCGAGTGTTCCACACGTCTGAAGGGGCCACCAGGCTCATCGGCCGCGTGACGCGCACCGTGCGCGCGCTGTGGGCGCGGGGCAGGCCCGTCGTCGCGCGGATCCGGGCGCTCGATCACCGCGGCGTGAGATCTCTCTCATGGTTGTGTCGAGAACGGGGCGCGAGGCGCCTCGGCAGCTTCTCGGGGGGCAGTACTTAGTGTTGACGAGTAGCGGTACTCAGTGTTACTTTGTAGCGGTAGTCAGTGTGAGGGAGTAGAGGGCATGGGCAAACAGGACACCGAGATGCTCAAGGGCGTCCTGGAGGGCGTCGTGCTCGCCGTGCTGTCGGCGCGGCCCGCATACGGGTACGAGATCACGGCCGACCTGCGGGAGCGCGGGTTCTCGGACCTCGCCGAGGGGACGATCTACGCGATCCTCGTGCGCATCGAGCAGCGCGGTCTCGTGGATGTCGAGAAGGTGGCGTCCGAGAAGGGGCCGCCCCGCAAGGTCTTCACGCTGAACGACGACGGACGAGCGCAGCTCGCCGAGTTCTGGACGACATGGACCCTTCTGGCCGATCGGCTGGAATCGCTCCGCGAAGGAGGAGAGTGACATGGCCTGGTACGAGAAGATCATCGGCGACCTGAGCGCCAAGAAGCGTTGGCACGAGTACCGCCGTCGCGTCGAGGCGCTCCCCGCTCCCTATCGGCAGACCGCCGCTGCCCTCGAACGCTACCTGCTGAACCTCGGCCCCACGAGTGACAGCGACAGCCTCATGCGTATGGTCGGCGACCTCGCCGACCTGCTCGAGCAGGGCGCTGCGGCCGAGACACCGTTGCGTGAGCTCGTCGGGGAGGACCCCGTGGCCTTCGCCGAGGAGTTCATGGCCAACTACGGCGACGGCAGCTGGATCGGCCGGGAACGCGCGCGTCTGACGCGCACCATCGACGAGGCGGCGCGCTCCCAGGGCTGATCCGCCCCTCCCGCACGTCCTCCGGCGCCCGGTCGGCCGGAGGCGATGGTCTCGTGCGCTCTCCGACCGGTTCGCAACGAAAGGAACGCCATGTCTCCCATCGACACCGCGCCCGCGATCCGCGTGCGGGGCCTCATGAAATCGTACGGAGAGGTGCACGTGCTGAACGGTGTCGATCTCGACGTCGCCCGCGGCACGATCCTCGCTCTGCTCGGCTCCAACGGCGCCGGAAAGACCACCACGGTCCGCATCCTCTCGACCCTGCTCGCCGCCGACGGCGGGAGCGCCGAGATCGATGGCGCCGACGTGGCGACCGAGGGCGCCCGGGTGCGCTCGTCGATCAGCCTCACCGGGCAGTTCGCCGCCGTCGATGAGGTGCTCACCGGTCGTGAGAACCTCATGCTCATCGCGCGGCTGCGCCATGTGCCCGAGCCGCGGCGGGTCGCCGATGCGCTCCTCGCCCGGTTTGCGCTCAGCGAATCCGGCGGGCGGGCCGCATCCACCTACTCAGGCGGTATGAGACGGCGGCTCGACATCGCGATGAGCCTCGTGGGGGAGCCGGCGGTGGTCTTCCTCGACGAGCCGACGACCGGGCTCGACCCGCAGGGGCGGAACGAGGTGTGGGACGTCGTGCGCACGCTCGCCGCGGCGGGAACGACCGTGCTGCTGACCACGCAGTATCTCGAAGAGGCCGAGCAGCTCGCCGATCGCATCGCCATCCTCCACGAGGGCCGCATCATCGCCGAGGGCACCCTCGCCGACCTCCGCTCCCTGTTTCCCCCGGCCACACGCGAGTACGTGGAGAAGCAACCCAGCCTCGAGGAGATCTTCCTCGCCATCGTCGGCGCTGCCGGCCCGACCGGAACGGATGCATCATGACCGCCCACGCCATCAGCGACACCGCCGTGCTCACGGGCCGGTCGCTGCGCCACATCCTGCGCAGCCCCGACACGATCGTGACCACGGCCATCATGCCCATCGCGATGATGCTGCTGTTCGTCTTCGTCTTCGGCGGGGCCATCGACACCGGCGGCGCGGCCTACGTCGACTATCTGCTGCCGGGCATCCTGCTGGTCACTGTGGCGTCCGGCATCGCCTACACCGCCTACCGCCTGTTCCTCGATATGAAGGGCGGCATCGTGGATCGCTTCCGGTCGATGCCGATCGCCTCGACCAGCGTGCTGTGGGGGCACGTGCTCACCTCGCTGCTGGCCAACGCGGTCTCGCTCGCGCTCGTGGTGGGCGTGGCGCTGCTGCTGGGTTTCCGGTCGGGGGCGTCGGTGGCCGCGTGGCTGGGGGTGGTCGGCATCCTGATGCTCTTCACGCTCGCCCTCACCTGGATCGCCGTGATCGCGGGGCTCTCAGCCAAGACGATCGACGGGGCGAGCGCCTTCAGCTACCCGTTGATCTTCCTGCCGTTCGTGAGTTCCGCGTTCGTGCCGACGGACACGATGCCCGGCCCCGTGCGGTGGTTCGCCGAGAACCAGCCCGTGACCTCGATCGTCGACACCATCCGAGCGCTCCTCGCGCAGCAGCCGGTCGGCGGGCAGATCTGGATCGCGCTGGCGTGGTGCAGCGGCATCCTCGTCGTCGCCGCGGCGATCGCCGTCGCGCTATTCCGGCGCAGCGCGCGCTGAGGCCTTCGTCGACGGATGGTCGTCCGGTCGCGCCGACGTGCGCTCGTCGCCTTCGATGCTGCGCGCCCGACTGACGGGGTGGGGCGGCCATCAGGCCTGCGAGTATCGGGCGTTGCGTGGTGCGAAGGGCGCCATTGGCCCGATCGGTGCCCACGGAGAAGCTGGGCCACGAGAGAATGGACCGTCGTGACGCGGGGGAAGCGGACTCTCGTGCGGCGCGCGGGGCTGGTTGCGATACTGACGCGGGATGGGGTGACGGTCGGGATGAATCATGTGGACGCGAGCACGATCATTCCCAACCTTGTTGTGGGCTCCTTTACCGTCGTATTAGGCATTCTCGCCATGGTGTTCCGGCGCCGTCTCCATGCGACGACGGCGGCGTTTGAGCACGCGATCTTCGGACGACGGGCAGCGGAGCGTCTTCTTCGACTGCAGAAGCCGTACTGGGTGGGTTTAGCCGGGTTCGGAACTGTGGTGATCGGTGCGCTGATGCTCTTCTACGGGGTGGTTGGTCTCAGCCAACATTCGGGAGGATGAGCGTGTTCTGGATTCTCGCTTCTGGTGCATCCGTGATCGCCCTTCTTGCGGGTCTCGCGTTGATCATCTTTCGACGGAAAGTTCACGTATTCGTCGAGGGCCGATTGACGAGATCCGGCGGGACGGATTATTTGAGGGATGGCGCGGGTGAGGCGGCCCGCCGCGTAACGATACTCACTGGCGCTACGTTCCTCGTCATCGGAATAGGTCTCGGAGTCGCGGCAATCGTGGTTCCGCGCCTTGAGAGATGACGCCTGGCGGATGGAGCAGGCCAGAATGGGACTGTGCGCATTGCCGTCAGTGTGTCGCTCACTATCGCAGGAACCGTCGTCGGCCTGTTGGGTGCTCTGAGTCTCGGCCTATCCGGGCTCAGCTTGGCCGGCCCTGGACTCACAATCATCGAATACTCCGACTCGGATCACGGCGAACGGTCCATCGGTATCGCGATGGGAGTCATCGCGCTTGCCACGTGGCTGGTGATGGTTGTGTCTGCCGCTCTGGCAGAGCTACAGAAGCTTGCGGCGCTGAGCCAGACTGCCGCTCCGGTGGCTGTCGATGTCGAGCCTCGGCCATGGGCGGTAAGGCGTCGGCTCACCGACGCGCAGATCGAGGAAATCGTGACCAAGTATCAGTCGGGCGCTGGAACACCGAAGCTCTGTGACGAGTACGGCATCTCGAAACCAAGCATGCTCGAGCTCCTTCATGAACGTGGTGTGCAGATGCGTCGTCAGCCACTGACGAAGACGCAGCGTGCAGAAGCGGTGCGGCTGTACGAAGAAGGTATGGCTATCAAGCCGATCGCTAACGAGCTCGGCTCCAGCTTTGGGGCCGTCCACCGCGTTCTGAAGGCGGAGGAGATCAAGCTGCGTCCGCGTCCTGGTCGCTGAAGCACTGTCGTCTAGTTCTAGCTGTATCCGTTGATGCGCTTGTGCCAAGCATCTATGCGGTCGAGCTCTACTTTCATCTCCTCGACTGTGGGCGCGACAATATTGACCTCCTCACTCTTGTCATGGCGAGGAGCCCACTTGGAGACTTGGCTGTAGCCGCTCTGAAAGTCCACGTTGTCTTCCGGCGTGATCTGAGCGAGAAGCTTTACCATCTTCGGACGCACCTCAGTAGTGCCGCGGTCTACGACCTTGCCGATGATGTCGTTGCGCACGATGCGTTCCCAAGTCTCCGATAGCTTCCCCGCCCAAAGTTGAACTCGATTGTCGTAGTCATCCGGCGTCAGTGTCGCCTTATCCCGCTTGATCCGGGCGAGTTCTTCCCCGAGCTCGTGGATGCGCTTCTTCGCGTCCTTTGCCTTCCACGGGTGCGTGTCGAGGACCGTGCCCGGGATACCTTTGCTGTCCTTCACGATGGAGTGTTCTTGCAGCGGCACGCCTTCCTCTTCGGCAGCTCGAATCAGATCGCCGAGAAAGGTGAGGTCGTGGGTGAAGACAACTACTTGGCGGTTGCCGGCGAGCGCAGCGATCCGTCGCGCGACTTTCTCGCGACGCCCGTGGTCGAGGGAGGTGATCGGGTCGTCAAGGACAAGCGCAGATTGCGAGTCGTCGAAGTTGATCTCGGTGAGCAGCCCCGCCAGTCCGAGTGCTGTCTGCTCTCCCTCACTCAGCACGTCGCGTACGCTCTTGGTCGCCAGGGTTGCACCAAGCAGCGCCGGCTTGTGTCGTAGACGGGCTTTACCGCCGCCCTTGTCGTCGAGCTTGACGTGTTCGAGGCCGAGCCGATCGGACTCACGTGAGAACCGATCGTTGACCTGTTCGTTAACGTACGTTCGCGTGAGGGCGATCGCCTGCTTGGTGATCGGTTGGGTCGTGATACTCGCCCGGATTGCAGTGATGTGTCGGACAGCACGCTGGCGGGCGGCATCCTTCTTCAGGCGGTCAACGTGCTTAGCGAGCTCAATGGTGTCCTTCAGCTCGTTCTTCGCAGCGGTTGCGGCCTTGAGCTGCGACGCGAAAGCGGCGGAGTCGATCTTCTCGGCGCTGTCTCGTATGGCGCTGGATCGAGTTCTCAGTTCATCGGTGTCAGTCGGATGCAGGGGGAGAGGGAGTTCGGTCGTCTCCGCGCGCAACCGCTCACCTATGCGCGTTTTGGCAGCGCCCGCTGTGTCGATTGCCATCCGCAGATGTTCGGCGAGATCCGGATCTTCCGTTTCAATCGCTGCGAGTGCGTTGGTGGTTACCACGGTCGCGACTTCCAGCCCGCTCAGTCTCGTCAGCGCGGCGCGAGTCGATGCCTCCGCCGTTGCTGCCTTCTTCGCTGTCTCGTCGTGTACGAACGCGTGAAAACGCTGCAGGCGAGTGGGCGCGTCAGCGTTGAGTTCTTGTTGACAGAGCGGGCAGCGTGCGTCTTCGCCAGTGTGGGGAAAGGTGTGCCCGGGGTATGCCTCTTGCTGTGAGTAAGCTTCGGCGGCAGACCAAAGTGCTCGCCATGTCTCCGAGCCCACTCCACTCAGGGGTTCATCGGTGAAGTTCGACCTCGAGGCGAGGTCGGCAGCGGCGCGTAGATCTCTAGCTTCTTGTAGCTGTTTCTCGAGCCTGTCCGAAGCGTCGGGGTCCACGGCAGCGCCGAGTGCATCTAGATGGTCAGCGACCGCGACCAGAGCGTCGGCGACCTTGAGCAGGCGAGCTTTCTCGTTCGTGGGGTTTGTTGACTGGAGTCGACCTTCTTCTTGGACGCGCTGGGCGAGGAGCGCCTCGGGGTCCAAGGGAACGTCCACCGCGGCATCAATCAGGTCGTCTGTGGTATCGGGGCCGAGCGACGCGGCGAAGAGTCCGGCCGCTGTCGAGGGGAGAAGACCTGGCACCTCGTATCCCGCGCCGTCTACGGTCGCGAGCTCGGCATCCATCGCAGACCGCAGTCGGTCGACCGCGTGGACGAGCTGGTCGAGCAGATTGAGCGCTGACGGGCGGTAACTCAACTCTGTGTCTGTGAGGAGGTAGTGGTCGCCACACGCCTCGTCGTAGAAGTGAATTTGTGTCAGCTCGGCGTCCGCCGCTGCCGGCCAGTTGAGTGTGCGTTCTTCGCCGTTCACGCGATATGTGATGGTGGCGCTCTGCTCCTTCGGCGCGGCCGGGTTGAAGGCGTTGGGAAGTATTTCTTGATGATGCCGTGCGCCGACCACGTCTTTCACGAGCCGCGCGAATCCTGATTTTCCACTCCCGTTATCTCCATAGACCACGGTGAGCCCCGCGTCGCCGAAGGTCAGGAATCCTCCATCGGCGAGCGCGTTGACGTTGTGCAAGCCGCCGATGGCAGTCAGTTCTACTCGGGCGCCTGTGCTTGTCGATGTCGGAAGATCAGTGGCCGTCAGCTTCTCCGGAGCGCTGATCGGCTTCTGGCTGATGAGATCGGTCGCGAGCGCCCGGGCGAATACGTCGTCAACTTCGCCGGATCGCAGTATCTCCGCCGCGAGAACCCGGATCCAGTCGGGTCGCTGGTTGAGCCAGCTTGCGATTTCTTCTTCGATAGACGGCATTGTTCCCCCAGTTCACCCCATTAGTACATATGTACTATACTACGCCACGGTGTCCGTCCACGGTGTTGTCACTTAGGCAACGTCGAGAGCAGTTGCCGTGGCGTGATTACCGTAGCGCCGTGCGCCGGCACTCGCAGGGTAGAAAGCTCGGGGAAGTGGCCGCACACCACGTGATCATCGGACTCCGCGGAGTCGAGGAGATGCCAGCCTGGCTCTTGGTGGGTCTGGACCTGCCACTCGTGCTCTATGCTCTGGGCCGGGGGTATCAATGACGACGGAACTGACGCGAGCTCTGGGTGAGGCTGGCTGGGATGACGTAAGACTTCCGAACCTGGAGGCGGCGTTTGAACTCAGCGAGGACTGCATCCAACGCGCTCGCAAGCACCTGGCCACTGAGCTCGACGGGCTTGACGATCGACTCGATGTCGTAGCGTTCGGTTCGCTTGCTCGTCGCGAGATGACAACCGCGTCAGATCTGGACTGGCTGGTAGTGGTGCACGCGTTGCCCGAAGAGCGCAGCGCAGTGCAAGCTGCACTTTCAGCCGCAGATGGTCTTCGTGCAGTGCTGAGCGAGGTCGGCGACGTTCGTGCACCTGGGTCGAGCGGAGTGTTCGGGCAGATGGTCTCCGCCGTTGAGCTTGTTGAGGTGATCGGTCTCCAGGCAGACACCAATCACTCGCACACGCGGCGCATTTTGCTGATCGAGGAGTCCGTCTCGCTCAGGGATGAGGCAGTGCATCGTCAGCTTCTGACTACCACATTTCGTCGTTATCTCGACGCGCACCCGTCAGCTCGGACAGGGGTGCCCCGCTTCTTGTTGAACGACCTGCTCCGCTACTGGCGGACAGTCACGGTCGACTACCAGGCGAAGAGCCCTGCGCGGTCGATGTACTCGCTTCGCTACCTCAAGCTGATCGTCTCGCGGAAGCTGACGTTTGCTGCGTCGGTTCTGCCGCTGCTGGCCCTCGCCGAGGAGGGCAAGCAGCTCTCCGTCGACGAGTTTGCCGACCTGCTGTACGAGACGTACTCAAGACCAGCCCTCGTGCGATTTGTCTCTGCGGCAGCATCGCTTGGAGCTGACCATCCAGAGCTGATGACTTCAGCGAAGCAGGTACTCATGATCGCCGACCAGTTCAACGGCTTGCTGGGCGACCAGTCCTGGCGGGACAAGATCGACGAGGCGAGCCGTCATGACGATGCCAAGGAGCAAGATGAGTTCGCTGCAGCCCATCGTCTTGGACGGGATCTTCAAGGTAGCCTCGAGGAAATGTTCTTCGCTGAGCCCTTGCTGCCGTTGACGCGCAGCTTGCTCGTGTTCTAGAATATATGTACGAATGGGGACGACATGTCACTAAGTAAGCAGGACACAACCTGCCTCCAGTGCGGGTTCGGTCTGTGGATCCCAGTCGACGAACTGAGCTCCTCTTACATGGGGTTGTATAGCGACGCCCGCTTCCCCGGGCGATGCATCGTGACATTGAACCAACATGCCGAACATCTCGACGAGCTCCCCCCGGACACGGTTTCTTCGTTCATGTTGAACGTGCGAGTTGCATCTATGGCGTTGCGCATCGCAACCGGATCGCCGCGGATAAACGTGGCCATTCTTGGAAACCAAGAGGGTCACGTACACGCTCACTTGATTCCTCGATACCCAGAATCGGAACCCCGGCCAAACAAGGCGCCGTGGGAGGATACGCGTCCGCGCGGTTCCATGAGCTCGGCAGATAACGAGCGTTATGTGGAGCTCATTCGACGTGCGCTCAAGCAGGTGAAGGTTAGCGAGGAAAGCCGCGGCCGCAAGGTCGAGCTGCGACATGTCAGCTCCGCGGAAATGGAACCTCCTCTGCTGATGCTGTCGCAAGATGCCGCAACCGATCTTCTTATTTAGAAGATGACAGCGTTGCACGCTGTTGACTTGCTTATTGGCGGCGGTGGTCTAGCGCTTGGAGTGTCCAGAGCTGGCTTCGCGATTTCGCTCGGAATAGATTCTGACCCACTTGCCGTCGAGACAGTTAAGCTCAATCGTCCTGACTGGCACCTGCTGAATCGGGACGTTGCTTCGGTTTCCGCTGAAGAGGTAATGCGTAGCGACTTGATTGTCGCGGGACTGCCGAGCCCACAGGCAGGGGGCTTCGACTCGGGTGCTAACGACGCGATGCTTTCTTGCATCCGCCTGATCGCTGAAAGTCAGCCTCGAGCAGCCCTGCTCGAGGGAACGTCGTCGCTGCTTCACGAGCGTCACAAGAAATTGCTGCTTCCGATCTTGCGCATACTCGAGGCCGCGGGTTATCAGCTGGATGTAAGGATGCTGAGGGCTTCGAGCTTCGGCGTCGTCCAGCATCGGCCACGCGCTTACATCGTTGCTTTGAAATCAGACGAGTTCGCGCAGTTTGAATGGCCATATCCCATCAAGGTTCAACAGACTCTTGGTGCTCTCCTGCATGATGACATGGCTTCGCGCGGCTGGCGCGGTGCCGAGTCTTGGGCGGAGCGCGCGAACTCCACCGCACCGACCATTGTTGGCGGATCACGGCGGCATGGTGGAGCCGACCTTGGCCCGACTGGGACGAAGCAGGCGTGGTGGCGGGTAGGGGTAGATCCGACCTCGATTGCTGACTTAGCACCCGCACCGGATGATCCAGTTGCGCTCTATCCTCGGCTGACGCTATCTATGGTCGCTCGAATGCAGGGAATGGGCGATTGGGTGTTTTGCGGTCCGAAGGGAGCGCAATTTCGGCTCATTGCGAGCGCCACACCCCCGCCAGTGGCTGAGCGGCTGGCCGGTGCCATTCGCGACGCGCTAAAGCGATGATTGTGCTGCCGCCGAGCGAGGGCAGGAGGCGCAACATGCGCGCCATCAAGAGAGCCGTCACCAAACCGGAGGTTGCGTTACGTTCTGCCCTCCACGCCCGTGGGCTACGGTTCCGGAAAGACCTCCGGCTTGATTTCGAGAGCGCGCGGGTTCGACCTGACATTGTCTTCACGGCCAAACAGGTAGCAGTCTTCGTCGATGGGTGTTTCTGGCATTCCTGTCCTGAACACGGTTCGCGGCCGACGAAAAACGTCGACTACTGGCTGCCCAAGCTTGCGCGCACGGTAGAGCGGGACGTAGCGGCCAGCGCGGCACTGCTTGCCGCCGGATGGACAGTCGTGCGGATCTGGGAACACGTGCCGCTAGGGTCGGCCGCCGACGCTGTCGTGTCGGTAACCAAGGAACGGCCTCGGGAGGGCTCGCCGAGCCGCCTTGTCCAGGTCGTGTAACGCGGAAGGTACAGTGTCAGACGCCCCTGGCAGTGTGGTGGCGGTACGGCAACCGAAAGGACCTCGATATGGCCTCCTCTGACCTTAGTGTCCTCGAAATCTGCGCCGGGGCGGGCGGCCAGTCGTACGGGCTGGAGCGGGCAGGGTTCGGACACGAGCTCGCGGTGGAGATCGACCGCGACGCTGCAGCAACGTTGCGGCTGAACCGGCCTGAGTGGCACGTTCATGAGGGTGATGTGCGCGAGATCAATGGCCGCGACTACCGCGGTGTGGACTTGCTTGCGGGAGGCGTGCCGTGCCCGCCGTTCAGCGTGGCGGGTAAGCAGCTCGGCGCCGAGGACGAACGTGATCTGTTTCCCGAGGCGATCAGACTCGTCCGCGAGGCGAAGCCCGCCGCCGTCATGCTGGAGAACGTGAAGGGTCTGGCGTCCGCTCGTTTCCAGACTTACCGTGATTCGATCCGTGGAGAGCTGGAAAAGCTCGGGTACCAGACAGACTGGCAGCTGCTCCTTAGTTCTGAGTTTGGCGTACCCCAGCTGCGCCCTCGATTCATCCTCGTGGCTGTCAAGGGCGCGAAATTCAAGAAGTTCGAGTGGCCCGGAGCCGTCGGCACGCCGCGAATGGTCGGCGAGACTCTGCTGCCACTCATGAGTGCCAACGGTTGGGCGGGAGCGACCGCGTGGGCCAAGCGCGCGAACTCGATCGCTCCGACGATCGTCGGAGGTTCGAAGAAGCACGGTGGCGCCGATCTCGGGCCCACTCGAGCGAAGGCCGCGTGGTTCGCGCTCGGTGTCGACGGTAAGGGAGTTGCCGACGCGGCGCCGTCTGCGGAGCACCCGATCCGTCACATTCCGCGGTTGACCAACGAAATGGTCGCGCGTGTCCAAGGCTTCGACGAGTCCTGGAAGTTCTCCGGACGCAAGACGGCGGTCTACCGTCAGATCGGCAACGCGTTCCCGCCGCCTGTCGCGGAGGGTGTTGGTCGCGCAATTAAGCGGGCGATCGGCGCCGAGGCAACCAAGCGGCGGCCGCTTGCAGTGGTCGCTTGACTAGCTTTTTTCTTTGGCTTCTGACCGGCGCTTCTGGCGCTTTTTCTCATCAGGCAGAAGCGGCGCCAGGTCGGTAACCGTGTCGCCGTCGTGAGCAAGCCGCCACCATCGACCCTCTAGCAATGCACCTTCCTGGTGGAGGCTAGGCACGACGCGCGCCGCGATGTATTCCGCGCGGCTCGGGACCGGTATTCCCAATGCCGCCGCGACGGGCGCGTGGTAGACGCCACTCATGATCAGGTAGCCATCAGGGCGGAGGATGTCCCGTGCGCCACCGTTGCCGCGAGCACGCTTCTGGTGGTCGAGCTGCCGTGCGACCGTGGCTACCGCGGACCGGTGCACGAGTCGACCCTCCGTCGCGCGGAACAGCCGCGCAACACGCACAGAGCCGGACTTGCTGTCGACGATGTTCTCGATCGTGGCCGATGGCAGTTGGAGGAGGACGTTGACGGGCATCGGCGCGTGGCGCCACAGCCATCGGACTTGCTGTCGCCCGAAAGGGCTCAACCAGCTCTTCTTGTCGCGGTTGCCTTCGCTGCCGGTCGTGAGATACTCCGGCCGTACGCGAATGAGTCCGACGGAAAACTCAGACTTGGGGTCGCTACCTGTCGCGACCAGTGCCAGCTTGCCGAACACTTCAGGTGGCAGCATCCACCTACCGTCGTCCTGGCTCCACTTCGCGTCGACATCGTGTCCAGCGATGGAGTAGTCGAGTCCCTTGTGCAGTGGATCGTCAGGGTCACCGGAGCCGTCAGCGAACTCGAACTCGCGCTGGGCGTTGATCTCGAAGAGCGTTCCGAAGTGCGTCTTCTCGGTCTTCGCGAGATCCTTCCAGAGGTAGCGGCCGGTCTCGGCGCCGTTGTAGAGCATGTCGTAGGTGTGCCGCACAACAGCTGCCCACCTTGCACCTGTAGGGTCGAGGGCGATGAGCGCAGCAGCGACTTCATCAAGCGATGGGTCGTCCGGCGGTTCGAACTCCGCGAGCACATCTTCTGTCATACTCGCGAGCCTATCGACGCCAGACCGCGGTGCGCGTGTGGCGCGAGTGATGTCCCCGCACGCTCGGCTACGGTGACTTACATGCGCACAGACCCGGATCTCGTATGGCTGGTCTACTCGTCGAACGTCAATGAGGGCCAGTTGATCGACCGTACCCGGCTGCCGGGTGAAGCAGAGCGTTACGCTCTCGAGTTTCACCCCGCCAAGCTAGGCATATCAGACGACGGAAGGTATGAGGTCTGGGTCGTCGATGACGCAGCTGATGCCGACTCTTGATCTGGTGACTTGACGTTGCGTCGACGTTGGAATGAGTTCACTGGATCGAGGCCTCCCGCGAGGCTTCCGTGTGCTGTTCATGGAGGCAAGGGGGGCGGGGCGGCGACCACTTCGGCTACTACTTCTGTCGCGGACGCCAGGAGAAGGCTTGTGATCTTCGCCATCTCCCAGAGCGGGAGGTCGGGCACGCCGTCGCGCTTGAAGTGAAGCGGCAGGCCATCCCGGATGATTTCGCTGATGTGATGCAGGGAGCACGTTCTGCGCGAAGTCGACTCGCAGTAGTCGGCTCAGCGTGCTCTCCGCGCTCGCCTCGTGAAGCAACTGACGCGCTTGGAAACTCGCGAAGACAATCTGCTGGATCTCGTGACCGACGAAGATATTGCCAGCAAGGCCGCCCAAGGTCGGCTGAGAGACATTGCCGTTGAGCGACGGACCCTCACCGAGAAGCTGACGCGCACGGATGTCGAAGTCAGAGAGCGGGCCGAGCACGTGCTCACTACCTTCAGCTACTTCGCCACCCGTATGACTTCTGCGTGTCCGCAGACGCAGGCTTGAAGCGCCGAGTGCTCGAGGCGCTGTTCACACAACTGTGGATCGAAGATGACGGCCAGCGAGTAGTGGTCCGTAGCGAATCTCATGATGTGGTGTCACTCATTCAGTCAGCTAGCGGCGAGCATCGAGTCTCGAAGCAAGAAAGCGTCAGCCGCATGGCTGACGCTTTCGAGAATCTTCCGGGAGGGGACGCTCACCCCAATAATCATTATCTTCTGGTCACCGGTTTGAGTGCGGTGAATGTGGTGGGCCCCGTGGGGCTCGAACCCACGACCCGCGGATTAAAAGTCCGATGCTCTACCGACTGAGCTAGAGGCCCTGCACGTCCAGCCTACTGGCCTCGCAAGGGGTGATCCGTCACGGCCCGGGCGTCCCAGAGCCCCGGTACCCTTTAGCAAGTGAAAGACGACTCGAGGCACTTCCACAAGCCGATCCGACGTCCCGCCGAGCTGTTCGATCGGCTCTTCTCGGGCGACGATCCGGCCGAGGTGTCGCGCGTCGCCCATTCGACGGCGTCGGCTCTTCTCGCCCGTGTCCGCCAGAATCCGGATGCGGAGGTCGTCGACCGTCTCGTGACGTTCCAGGCCGCGCACGGCATCGACGACCTCGCCGAACTGTGGTCGCGCGCCCCCGCGCGGTCGCTCCCCGGAGCGCTGTGGCGTCTGTACCTGTTGCAGGCCATGATCCACGACGACGCGCAGACGGCCGCGCTGCTCTACGACCGGGGGCGCACGTCGCTGTCCTCCATTGACGAGGTCGTTGCGGGAGCGCCCGCTCCCGCCGGGCCCGAAGAGCTGGTGGCGCTCATCGACATGATCATGCGCGGTCTCTTCGAGGGTGACTTCGCGATCGCGCTCGAGCGGGCCGCCGCGTTCTGCCGCATCACCGCGACAGGTGCCACGCACCTGGCCGACGACTACGAGATCTCGGAACCGCAGCGGGCGTCGACCTTCACTACGCGCGCTCTGCGGCTCGCGACCTACGCCGATGACCTGATGGCCAGCGCTTCGCTCTGGCGCCGCGACGCGTTGACCTGAGGGCTGTCGCGCGGCGCGCTCGCGCTCTGCCTCGGGATGGGGCGGTGCGCACCGCATCCGGGCATGAAAGTGCCGGGCCGCAGAAACGCCTCTCGGCGCAAGGCCGCTCGGAGCGGCAGAATTTGGAGCCCGGGGTTACTGCGGCCCGGCTTGACCATTGTAACGGAGGTCACCGCCGGACTATTCCGTCCGCGTAGGCTCGCACCATGGCCTGGCGATATGCGCTGCTGCTGGAACCCGCGGCATCCACCGACGACCGCACCGACTATTCGGCGACGTTCACCTCGATCGACCCGGCCGCGCCGGCGCTCAGCATCGGTGAGCTGAGCACCCAGCGCGGAGACGGGATCTTCGAGTCCATCGGCGTCGTCGACGGGCACCCGCAGGAGGTCGGCGCGCATCTCGAGCGCCTCGCGCACTCGGCCGAGATCTGTGACCTTCCCGCACCGAACCTGGCCCAGTGGCAGCAGGCCGTGATCGCGGCCGCCGCGCAATGCCCGCCGGGGGAGTGCGTCATCAAGCTGATCCTCAGCCGCGGCGTCGAGCACGGCCCGGCGCCGACCGCCTGGGTCACCGTCGCGGTCGCCGCCGACAACACCGCGGTGCGCGAGAACGGCGTGCGCGTCGTCACGCTCGACCGCGGCTACGACAGCGCCGCTCCCGCCCGCGCCCCGTGGCTGCTGCTGGGGGCGAAGACGCTGTCGTACGCGCCCAACATGGCGGCCCTTCGCGAGGCGAAGCGGCGCGGGGCGGATGACGCCGTCTTCACCACGAGCGACGGCGTGCTGCTCGAAGGCCCGACCTCCTCTCTCGTGCTGCGCCGCGGAGACCGCTTCGTCACCCCGGCCCCGGGCGCCGGGATCCTGCATGGCACGACGCAGCTCAGTCTCTTCGCGCACCTCGCCGACCGTGGTTTCGACACCGGGTACGAGACCCTGCCTTCCGACGCTCTGCTGCAGGCGGATGCGGCCTGGCTCGTCTCGAGCGTGCGCCTCGCCACCGGCATCGTGTCGGTCGATGGTGCACCTCTCCCGTACGACGCCGCCTTCACCCGCGAGCTCAACGCCTACCTCCTCTCGCCGCGCGACTGACCCCGGCCGGGGCGGTGGGGGTGGGGGCGGTGGGGGTGCCGCCCGGCGTGGGTGCGGCCCGGCGTGGGTGCCGCCCGGCGCGGGGAGGCTCCATCCGCACAACGGCGGATCGGAGGCGCGAAACGCCGTAGGGATGGGGTTGGGCCCCGGCATGTCGGACCCGTCGTCCGCCGTTGTGCAGCCGTGGGGTCCGGACGGTGCGGACAGGTCCGTGCTGTTTCCGTTCCGTGCCGTGCCGTGCCGTGCCGTGCCCTGCGGTGCCGTGCGGGCGCTACCTCTGCTGCCTCGGCCGTCCGGTCATCGCCCTCCCATCCGCACAACGGCGGATCCGGGGTGCGAAACGCCGTGCGGATCGGGGAAGCCTCCGGCATGTCGGACCTGTCGTCCGCCGTTGTGCAGCCGTGGGGTTGGAAGCCCCGGCATGTTGGCGCGGTCGTCCGCTGTTGTGCGGGCCGGGAAGCCAGTGCCGGCGGTTCAGAGCACGAAGCCTCGAGCCGATCGCGACGGTTCAGCGCCGGGTCGCGGCATCCAGCTGGCCGAGGATCGCCCGCTCGACGAGATCCCAGTCGTGCACGATGAGCGCGTAGTCGAACCGCAGGGTGACGTAGCCCCAAGCGGCGGCGTTGGCGTCGCGGACGAGATCCTTGTGGCGAAGCGACGGGGCGTCGTGGTTGGCCCGCCCGTCGGCCTCGATGACGAGGCGGTCGCCGATGAGGATGTCGACGACACCGACCGCCGTCAGGCGTTGCTGCGTGCGGATGCGCAGCCCCAGCGCTCGCAGACGCCAGCGCAGGAGCGACTCGAGTCCGCTGTCGGCGTCGGTGCGGGCGAGGTCGAGCGCCTCGCTACCCGCGGTTCCGACCGTGGCCCGCAGCCAGGCGAGCGCCGCGGGGCTCAGGAGCTCGAGCCGCAGCGCCGACTCGAGCGCGACGAAGAACCCCTCGTCGCCCTGGCACGCCAGGATCTGACGAAGTAATCGCGCGACGGAGGGGATCGCGAAGCTCGGCCAGAGGTCGGCGCCGTCCCAATGCTCGACGCACCCGCATCCCGCCTCATCGTGGCGTCGATGACCGCCGGCGCGCATCCAGACGTGCGTCGCGTCGTCGTCCATCACCCACATCCCGAGGTGCCGCGCGGCGCTCACGCACGCGAGCGGGCCGCCGTGCTCGGCAGCCGTGCGCGCCGGGTCGCAGGCGGATGCGGCCGCGTACACGCCCCGTCTGAGCCGCAGCCACAGCCCGCTCTCCTGCGCCCGCTCGACATCTCCGCGACTCCACCCCTCGCCGCGGAGCTCTCGATACGTCCGCACATCCGGGTGCGTTGCGCTGCACATGGTTTCAGCGTGGGCGTTCGCCCGACTGGCCGGCTCGGCGGCACCCGCTGCTCGGGAGAACACGCCGAGAAGTGCTGCCGGGGGAGGGGTGTTCGTGCGATGCGGAGATCCGGAGCCCCCGGCATCCGCCCGCACAACGGCGGACCTGGCGGGCGACACCCCGAGCTCTGGATGCGGTCGCCCGGGGTGTCGGGCACCAGATCCGCCGTTGTGCCGATGGCCGTGCTCGGGCCCTAGCCCCGAGGCCCGAGGCCCGAGCCCGAGCCCGAGCCCGAGCCCCGAGCCCGCCCCGAGCCCGAGCCCGAGCCCGTCCCGGGCCCGGCCTCAGCCCCGGCTGAAGCGGCCTCATCCCTGCACAACGGCGGACCTGGCGGGCGACACCCCGAGCTCCGGAGGCGGTCGCCCGGGGTGTCGGGCACCAGATCCGCCGTTGTGCCCGCGAGGCTCGACGACACACCACAGTTGTGCCCGAGAGGCCCCCAGAGCGCAGCACCCACAACAACAGAGGGCGGGTGCGCCGAAGCACACCCGCCCTGCCGCACCGCCGAGGCGGACGGGGCTTATCCGAAGCGGCCGGAGACGTAGTCCTCGGTGGCCTGCACGGACGGCGTGGTGAAGATGGTCGACGTGTCGTCGTACTCGATGAGCTTGCCGGGCTTGCCGGTGCCGGCGATGTTGAAGAAGGCGGTGCGGTCGGAGACGCGCGATGCCTGCTGCATGTTGTGCGTCACGATCACGATCGTGTACTCGCTCTTCAGTTCGTCGATGAGCTCCTCGATCGCGTAGGTCGAGATCGGGTCGAGGGCCGAGCAGGGCTCGTCCATCAGCAGCACGTCGGGCGAGACGGCGATCGCGCGGGCGATGCACAGACGCTGCTGCTGGCCGCCCGAGAGACCCGAGCCCGGCTTGTCGAGGCGGTCCTTGACCTCGTTCCAGAGGTTCGCGCCGGCGAGCGACTTCTCGACCAGGGCGTCGGCATCCGACTTCGAGATGCGCTTGTTGTTGAGCTTGACGCCGGCCAGCACGTTCTCGCGGATCGACATCGTCGGGAACGGGTTGGGGCGCTGGAAGACCATGCCCACCTGGCGGCGCACGAGCACGGGGTCGACGCCCTGTGCGTACAGGTTGTCGCCATCGAGCAGCACCTCGCCCTCGACGCGGGCGCCGGGGATGACTTCGTGCATGCGGTTGAGCGTGCGCAGGAACGTGGACTTGCCGCATCCGGATGGTCCGATGAACGCGGTCACGCTGCGGGGCTGGATCTGAAGCGACACGCCTTCGACGGCGAGGAAGTCGCTGTAGTACACGTTGAGGTCGTTGACTTCGATGCTCTTGGACACGGAGGTTCTTTCTCTCGGGAGATCAGCGACCGGACTTCGGCGCGAAGATCTTCGCGACGAGGCGGGCGACGAGGTTGAGCAGCATGACGATGACGATCAGGGTGAGCGCGGCGGCCCAGGCACGGCCGACGTACGCCTCGGCGGGGATGCCCTGGTTCATGTACTGCGTGTAGGTGAACACCGGCAGGGTCTGCATGCGTCCGTTGAACAGGTCGTAGTTCATGGATGCGGTGAAGCCCGCGGTGATTAGCAGCGGCGCGGTCTCGCCGATGACGCGCGAGATCGACAGCATGATGCCGGTCGTGATGCCGGCGATGGATGTGGGCAGCACGACCTTGAGGATCGTCAGCCACTTGGGCACGCCGAGCGCGTACGAGGCCTCGCGCAGCTCGTTGGGCACCAGGCGCAGCATCTCCTCGGTGGAGCGCACGACGACCGGGATCATGAGCACGGCCAGAGCGATCGAGCCGATGATGCCCATGCGCACACCCGGTCCGAGGAACAGGGCGAACAGTGCGTACGCGAACAGACCCGCGACGATCGAGGGGATGCCGGTCATGACGTCGACGAGGAAGGTGATGCCGCGGGCGAGGCGGTTGCCCTTGCCGTACTCGATCAGGTAGACGGCGGTGAAGAGGCCGATCGGGATGGAGATGACGGCGGCGGCGAGCGTGATCAGCAGCGTGCCCATGATGGCGTGCAGGGCCCCGCCGCCCTCGCCGACGACGTTGCGCATCGACGAGCTGAAGAACTCGCCGCTCCAGTTGGGGGCACCCAGGGTGATGACGGTGATGGCGACCGAGATCAGCGGCACCATCGCGATGAGGAACGCGACGGTGACGACGCCGGTGACAAGCCGGTCGACGGCCTTCCGGCGGCCCTCGATGATGGTCGACAGCGCGAAGATCAGCGCCAAGTAGAGCAGGGCCGACGTGATCAGCCAGCCGGCGTAGTTGAGCGGCTCGCCGCCGGCGACGGCCATGATCCCGAAGACCGCGAGCATCGCGAGCAGCGAGGCGCCCAGCAGCACCCAGGGCGTCCACTTGGGCAGGTGCCCGGTGGTCAGACGCGCCGTGGTGGTGACGCTCTCGCGCGGCGGAACAGTCGTGGTGGTCATGTCAGTTGGCCCCCGAGAATTCCTTGCGCCGGCTCACGATGTAGCGGGCGACGGCGTTGACGGCGAAGGTCACGACGAACAGGATGAGGCCGGTGGCGATGAGGACGTTGATGTTCGTCCCGTACGCCTCGGGGAAGCTCAGTGCGATGTTCGCCGCGATGGTGTTCGGGTTGTCCGAGGTGAAGAGCTTGAACGAGATCCCGCCGGAGACCGAGAGCACCATGGCGACGGCCATCGTCTCTCCGAGCGCGCGGCCGAGGCCCAGCATGGCGGCCGAGACGATGCCGCTGCGGCCGAACGGCAGCACCGCCATGCGGATCATCTCCCAGCGCGTGGCGCCGAGGGCGAGAGCGGCCTCTTCGTGCAGCACGGGAGTCTGCAGGAAGATCTCACGGCAGATCGCCGTGATGATCGGGGTCACCATGACCGCGAGCACCAGCGAGGCGGTGAAGATCGTGCGGCCGGTCGACGAGACCGGGCCGTTGAAGAGCGGGAACCAGCCGGCGTTGTCGACGAACCAGGTGTAGATCGGCTGCGCGGCCGGCGCGAGCACGCCGATGCCCCAGAGGCCGAAGACGACCGACGGCACGGCCGCCAGCAGGTCGACGACGTAGCCCAGCGCCTGAGCCAGTCGGCGCGGCGCGTAGTGCGAGATGAACAGCGCGACGCCCAGCGACAGCGGAACCGCCATGAGCAGGGCGAGAGCGGCGGCCCAGACCGTGCCGAAGACGAGCGGCCAGACGTAGTCCCAGAAGTTGGATCCGAGGATGGAGGCATCCTCGGAGGTGGCGGAGAACGCCGGGATCGACTGGACGACCAGGAAGATCGCTACAGCCGCAAGGGTGACCAGGATCATCGAGCCCGCCGCGAGGGCGGTTCCCGAGAACCAGCGGTCACCGGGCCGCTGCTTGCCCTTCATGGTCGGGGTCGTCGTGACCTCGGGTGTGGTGGTCATGGCTCGATTCTCTCAATGAGACGGCGGGGATCACACCGAAGCCCGGTCCCGGCACAGAGCCGGGACCGGGCGTTCGTGGGATTACTTGATCGCGTCGATCGCGGTCGTGATCTGCTCGCGCAGGGCGTCCGAGATCGGGGCGCTGCCCGACGCGTCGGCCGCGGCCGTCTGGCCCTCGGCGCTGGCGGCGTAGGTGAAGAAGCCCTTGACGAGCTCGGCGGTGGCCGAGTCGGTGTACTCGGCGCAACCGATGAGGTAGCTCACGAGGACGATCGGGTACACGCCGGCCTCGGTCGAGGTGCGGTCGAGCGCGATCGCGATGTCGGTCGCGGCGCGGCCCTCTTCCTCCGGCGACGCGTCGACGATGGCCGCCGCAGCCTCGGGGGAGTAGGAGACGAACTCGTCGCCGACCTGGATGGCGACGGTGCCCAGGTTGCCGGCACGCGAGGCGTCGGCGTAGCCGATGGTGCCCTGGCCGCCCTCGACGGCCGAGATGACGCCCGAGGTGCCCTGCGCGGCCTCGCCACCGGAGACCTCGGCCGGCCACTCCTCGACCGAGCCGAACGACCAGACCGACTCGGCGGTCGCGCCCAGGTAGTCGGTGAAGTTGCCGGTGGTGCCCGACTTGTCGGAACGGTGCACGGGGGTGATCGCCGTGGACGGGAGCTCGACGCCCTCGTTCAGCGCGGCGATGGCCGGGTCGTTCCAGGTGCTGATCGTGCCGGCGAAGATGCCCGCCAGCGTCGCCGGGTCGAGGTTGAGCGAGTCGACGCCCTCGAGGTTGAAGACGACGGCGATGGGGGAGATGTAGGTGGGGATCTCGACCAGGTCGGATCCGTCGACGCAGGCGTCGAACGGGCCGGCTTCGATCTCGTCGACCTTGAACGCGCGGTCGGATCCGGCGAAGCCGACGGCTCCGGCCTGGAAGGACTCGCGGCCCGTGCCGGAGCCGGAGGGGTCGTAGTCGACCGTCAGCTCGGCGTTGTCGGCCTGCAGACCGGCAGCCCATGCCTGAACGGCGAGCTCCTGCGACGAGGCGCCGCCACCGACGAGGTTGCCGCTCAGTCCGCCTTCGGGGGCGGAGGTCGAGCCGGAGCCGGCCTCGTTCGCGGCGCAGCCGGCGAGGGCGAGGGCCGCGACAGCGGCGAGGGCGCCCACCTGGGCGATGCGGTTGATCTTCACGTTGCGAATTCCTTCACGTGTCAGGGATACGGGCCCGGTGCAGGGCTCCTGACGAAGCTAGACACGGCCGTTTACCAGCGTCCCCAATACGGGTGAACGGCAGGTGAACGACCCGAGGCGGATCCGCGCGGAAATGGGCGAGCCGACACCGGCTGTTCACCTGCGCTGCCTACCGTCGGGAACATGCACCACGACCCGCAGACACCGCTCGATCGAGGCGCCCAGACCCCTGCGGCGCGCACGCTCGTCGACATTCTGCACGACACGGCGGCCCGCCATCCAGAGGCGTCCGCGCTCGACGACGGTTCGGGTGCGCTCAGCTACCGCGAGCTAATGCGGGAGGTCTCGCGCA
Source organism: Microbacterium sp. NPDC089189 (assembly GCF_040685095.1). Taxonomy (NCBI): domain Bacteria; kingdom Bacillati; phylum Actinomycetota; class Actinomycetes; order Micrococcales; family Microbacteriaceae; genus Microbacterium; species Microbacterium sp. NPDC089189. Next base: position 24,347 of record NZ_JBFBHG010000011.1, on the reverse strand, counting down.
CGGCCGCGCGCCTGATCGAGGCGGGCGTCGTGCGCGGCGATCGCGTGGGCGTGCGCATGCCCTCGGGGTCGAAGGAGCTCTACATCTCGATCCTCGGTGTGCTGGCGGCGGGCGCGGCCTACGTGCCGGTGGATGCCGACGACCCGGACGAGCGGGCGCGGCTGGTCTTCGGCGAGGCGCGGGTCGCCGGGGTGATCGGCGCCGGTGGCGTCTTCGTCGCGCGCGTCGACGAGACCGAGCCGGATGCGGATGCGCCGACCGGTGGCGTCGTGTCGCTGACGGACGGGCCGCATCCGACGACGCAGGCGGTGCAGGCCGTGCCGGCGCCGCGTCTGGACGACGACGCGTGGATCATCTTCACCTCGGGCTCGACGGGGGTGCCGAAGGGAGTGGCGGTCTCGCACCGGTCGGCGGCCGCCTTCGTCGACGCCGAAGCGCGCCTGTTCCTGCAGGGGGCTCCGCTCGGCCCCGGCGACCGCGTGCTCGCGGGGCTGTCCGTCGCGTTCGACGCGTCGTGCGAGGAGATGTGGCTGGCGTGGCGGCACGGCGGCTGCCTCGTGCCCGCGCCGCGCTCGCTCGTGCGTTCGGGCGAGGACCTGGCGCCGTGGCTCATCCGGCAGGGCATCACGGTCGTCTCCACCGTCCCCACGCTCGCGGCGATGTGGCCGGTCGAGTCGATCGAGAACGTGCGCCTGCTGATCTTCGGCGGCGAGGCCTGCCCGCCCGAGCTCGCGGCGCGACTGCAGTCCGAGGGCCGGGAGGTGTGGAACACCTACGGTCCCACCGAGGCCACCGTCGTCGCGTGCGGTGCGATCCTCGACGGCTCGCTGCCGGTGCGCATCGGGCTGCCGCTGGACGGCTGGCAGCTGGCGGTCGTCGATGCCGAGGGGCAGCGCGTCGCCGAGGGCGAGGTGGGCGAGCTCATCATCGGCGGCGTGGGACTGGCCCGGTACCTCGATCCGGCCAAGGATGCCGAGAAGTACGCCCCGATGCCGAGCCTCGGCTGGGAGCGGGCGTACCGGTCCGGCGACCTCGTGCGCTACGAGCCCGCGGGTCTCGTCTTCCAGGGACGCGCCGACGACCAGGTCAAGGTCGGCGGGCGCCGCATCGAACTCGGCGAGGTCGAGTCCGCGCTGCAGGATCTGCCCGGGGTGAGCGCGGCGACGGCCGCCGTGCGCCGGACCGATGCCGGGGTCTCGGTGCTCGTCGGGTACCTGGTGATGGAGCCGGGTGTCGAACTCGACCGTGCGGCGTCGCGCGAGCTCCTCGCCGGTAGCCTGCCGGCGGCCATCGTGCCGCTGCTCGCGGTCGTCGACGAGCTCCCCGTCCGCACGTCGGGCAAGGTCGACCGCGCCGCGCTGCCATGGCCGCTGCCCGGCCTCGAGAGCGCGCCGACGGGTCTCAGCGCGTCCGAGACCTGGCTGGCTGAGCAGTGGCAGGCCGTCCTCGGCATCCCGGTGCCGGGCGCCAAGGCGGACTTCTTCGACCTCGGTGGCGGATCGCTCGCCGCGGCGCAGCTCGTCTCCCGCATCCGCGCCCGGGTCCCCGAGTTCGCCGTCGCCGACATCTACGACGTGCCCCGGCTGGGCGCGATGGCCAAGGCCCTCGGGCCGTTCCTCGGTCCCGAGGAACCCTCCGACTACCACGTCGCGCGCCCCACGCCCCGAGCGGCGCAGTGGCTGCAGACGCTCGTCGGCGCGCCCCTGTTCATCCTGTCGGGCGTGCGCTGGCTGCTCTATGTGCTGACGGCCGGAACGGTGCTCGGCTGGATCCCCGGCTACGAGGCGCTGCCGTCGGCCCCGATCTGGATGCTGATCGTCGGCTGGATCGTGTTCGTCACGCCGTTCGGCCGCATGGCGATCTCCGCCGCCGCATCCCGGCTGCTGCTGCGCGGCGTCCGCGCCGGCGACCACCCGCGCGGCGGGTCTGTGCACCTGCGGCTCTGGCTCGCCGAGCAGATCGCCGACCAGGTGGATGCGGTGGGCATGGCCGGAGCGCCTTGGGTCACCTACTACGCCCGTGCGCTCGGCGCGAAGATCGGCCGCGACGTCGACCTCCACACCCTTCCGCCCGTGACCGGGATGCTCGAGGTCGGCGACGGCGCATCCATCGAGCCCGAGGTGGATCTTCGCGGGTACTGGATCGACGGCGACGTCCTGCGCCTGGGCGCCATCCGCATCGGCGCGCGCGCGACGGTCGGAGCGCGCAGCACCCTCGCGCCGGGCACCCGCATCGGTCAGCGCGCCGAGATCGCCCCCGGTTCCGCCGTCTTCGGCCGCGTCCGCGCCGATCAGACCTGGGCGGGTTCGCCGGCCGTCCGGGTGGGCGGCACGGCGGGCGACTGGCCCGACCACCGCCCGCCGACGCCGCACGGATGGACCTGGGCGTACGCGGCGTCCGCGCTGGGGCTGGCCCTGCTGCCCTTCGTCGCGTTCCTCGCCGGCGCCGTGGTCATCGCCCTCGGCATCCGGGGCTCGGCGACGCTGACCGAGGCTTTCCTGCTGTCGCTGGCCTGGCTCGTGCCGGGCGTGCTGCTGACCGGTCTCGTGTTCGCGGGTGCCGTCGTGGTGAGCGTGCGCCTGCTCTCGATCGGCCTCGCCGAGGGCATCGTCCCGGTGCGCAGCCGCGTGGCGTGGCAGGCGTGGACGATCGAGCGGCTGCTCGACTCGGCCCGCACGATCCTCTTCCCGCTGTACTCGAGCCTCTTCACACCGGTGTGGCTGCGGATGCTGGGGGCCCGCGTCGGGCGCGACGTCGAGGCCTCGACCGTGCTGCTGCTGCCCTCGCTCACTCGCATCGAGGACGGGGCGTTCCTCGCCGACGACACCATGGTCGCGTCCTACGAGCTGCACGCCGGCTGGCTGCGGCTCGGCAGCGTGCGGATCGGCAAGCGCGCCTTCCTCGGCAACTCGGGCATGGCCGCCGGCGGGCACCGGGTGCCGCGCGACGGCCTGGTCGCCGTGCTCTCGGCCGCTCCCCGCAAGGCCAAGGCGGGGTCGTCCTGGCTGGGCTCGCCCGCGGTCCGGCTGCGCCGCGCCGTCGCGGGCGGCGACGAGAGCCGCACCTACCGGCCCACCGCGCGGCTGCGCGCCGCCCGCACGCTCTGGGAGCTGCTGCGGTTCGTGCCGGTCGTGGTGACCTGCGCCATCGGCATCGGCGTGCTGTTCGCGCTCGCCGCCCTCACCGCGTGGCTGGGGGTCGTGTGGGCGCTGCTGCTCTCCGGGCTCGTGGTGCTCGGCGCCGGGGCGGTCGCCGCCGGCATCACGGTCGTCGCCAAGTGGGCGGTGGTCGGCCCCATCCGTGCGGGGGAGCAGCCGCTCTGGTCGAGCTTCGTCTGGCGCACCGAGGTCGTCGACACGTTCACCGAGATGGTCGCGGCGCCCTGGTTCGCGCGCGGCGCGGTCGGCACGCCCGCCCTCGCGGTCTGGCTCCGCGCCCTCGGCGCCCGCATCGGCGCCGGCGTGTGGTGCGATTCGTACTGGCTGCCCGAGCCCGATCTGGTGACACTGGGCGACGGATCCACCGTCAACCGCGGGTGCGTCGTGCAGACGCACCTGTTCCATGATCGAATCATGAGCATGGACACCGTCGAGTTGGAGCCCGGGGCGACCCTCGGCCCCCACAGCGTGATCCTCCCCGCGGCCGTCATCGGCGCCGACGCGACGGTGGGGCCCGCCTCGCTCGTGATGCGCGGCGAGTCCGTGCCCGTCGGCACCCGGTGGAGCGGCAACCCGATCGGCCCGTGGCGCGCGGTGAAGGTCCGCGCCTACCAGTCGACATCGTGACGGCAGTCGATCCCTACGCCCCGCGCAGCGGCGACCTGTCGTACGAGGTGCACGCCTACGACCTCGAACTCGACTACCGCGTGCGCACCAACCGGTTGGACGGCGTCGCCCGGCTCACCGCGGCCCTCACCGCGCCGACGCGGGCGATCGACGTCGATCTCGTCGGCCTCCGCGCCGCCAAGGTGCGCGTGGATGGCGTGAGTGCCGCGTTCCGGCAGGGACCCCATCGTCTGCACGTCACCCTGCCGCGTCCTCTCGATGCGGGCGAGACGTTCGTGCTCGAGATCCGGTACGAGGGAGCTCCGGGCCCGCGCCGCTCGCGCTGGGGCACGATCGGCTGGGAGGAGCTCGACGACGGCGCACTCGTGGCCAACCAGCCGACGGGCGCCCCCACCTGGTTCCCGTGCAACGACCGACCCGACAACCGCGCCCCGGTGCGGCTGCGGATCTCGACCGACCGCGAGTACGCGGCCGTCGCGGTCGGCACCCGCGTCAGCGACGAGGTGCGCGGACGGCGCCGGACGGCCGAGTACGTCTCGGACGTGCCGACCGCCACCTACCTCGCCGCCGTGCAGATCGGCCGTTATGCGCCGAACGATCTGGGGGAGCCCGAGGGGCTGGCGATCGAGCTCTGGGCGCCGACGGCGCTGCGGACGGCCGCGCTCGCCGCGTTCGCCGACGTGCCGGCCATGGTGCGGGCGTTCGAGGAGGCCTTCGGCCCGTACCCGCAGCCGCACTACCGGCTCGTCGTCACGGCCGACGACCTCGAGATCCCGCTCGAATCGCAGGGGATGGCCGTGTTCGGTGCGAACCACCTCGACGCCGACAGCGAGCGCCTCGTGGCCCACGAGCTGGCCCACCAGTGGTTCGGCAACAGCGTCGGCATCGCGCGCTGGCAGGACATCTGGCTCAACGAGGGATTCGCCTGCTACGCGGAATGGCTGTGGTCCGAGGCCTCGGGCGGCGAGAGCGCGGATGCGTGCGCGCGGGCGCACCACCGCGCGCTCGCCGCCGAGCCGCAGGACCTCGTGATCGCCGACCCGGGCCCGGATCTGATGTTCGACGACCGGGTCTACAAGCGCGGCGCGCTCACCCTGCACGCCCTGCGGCTCACGCTCGGCGATGCCGACTTCTTCGCGCTGCTGCGGTCGTGGGCGGAGCAGAACCAGCACTCGCTCGTGTCGACGGCCGGCTTCCGCATCGCCGTGGGAGGCGAGCACGCGGCGCTGCTCACCGCGTGGCTGGATCGGCCTGCCCTGCCGGCGCTGCCGCGCGCGCGACGCTGAGAACGACCCCGGCCGGGCCGATGAGATCCGCTCCCGAGAAGGGATGCGGCGCGCCGGGCACCCGCGCCGTCCACCGCGCGCCGGCGTCGCTCTCGATCCGAACGGTCGCGACGTCCAGGGCGAGCCCGCGACCGTCCGCCTTCGCGACGGCCTCGAGCCGCGTCCAGTCGCGCAGGGTCGCGCCCGCCCGCAGCCGTTCGACTCCCGCCGCGTCGGCGGGGTCCCCGCACTCCGCGTCGATCCCGAGGGCGTGGACACCCGCGCCGACCGCCGCGAACACGTGGGATGCGGTGTAGGCGAGCGACACCGCATCCACGCCGCCGTCGAGGCGGGGGACGCCGTGCGCGCCCCCGCAGTGTACGCACGGCCCGTGACGGAGGGCTGCGCCGGTCATGTCGCGCACGAGGGCGTTCGCCGCGCGACGCCGGTCGCCTCGCCCGAGCGGCGCCCACCGTACGCGCACGCCGTGCATCGGGTCAGATCTTCGGCAGGTGGGTCTCGATCGCCGCGATGCCCGAGCCGGGGTTCGTGCGCGACAGGTGCACGACCGAGAACCCGCCCACATCCAACGCCGAGGCGCTGCCCAGGTACGAGCCGCGCAGGGTGCCGGTCGCGAGTGCCAGCTCGTGCAGGATGTCGGGCAGCACCGGGCCGTGGCTGCAGACCACGGCGGGCTTGCGCGAGCGCACGCGCTTGCCGATGACGGTGCGCACGTCCGAGGTGCCCGACTCCCACGCATCCTGGCTGATCAGCTCGGTGGAGCGCACCCGGCGGTCGAGCGCCGTGGCGAGCGGGGCGACCGTCTGCAGGCAGCGCGTGGCGTCCGACGAGACGATGCGGCGCACGCCGAACGCGCGGAGGGTCCCTACGATGGCGTCCGCCTGCCGGTGACCGCGTCCCGAGAGCGGGCGCGCGGCGTCCGCGTCGTCCCAGTCGTCTCGCGAGACCGCCTTCGCGTGGCGCAGGGCGATGATCGGGAACGTCTCGAGCACGCCGTCGTCGACGAAGCGCAGGAAGTTCTCGAGGATCTCGACGTCGACCGGGTAGCTCAGGTAGCCGAGGGCCCGCTTGGGCGTGACCCATTCGATCGCCGCGATCTCCTTGTTCGGCACGAAGGCCGATGCGCGGATCGCCGCATCCGTGGCCTCGGCCGACCAGTAGTGCACGATCTTCTGCCGTCTGCTGGGCATGCGGTACCGGGAGACGCCCACCGGCAGGCCCAGAGCCACGCGGATGCCGGTCTCCTCGAAGATCTCGCGCACCGCGGTCTCGACCAGCGCCTCGCCCGGATCGACCTTGCCCTTGGGCAGCGTGACGTCGCGGTAGCGGGTGCGGTGGATGACCAGGACGAGGAGCTTTCCCTCGACCTGGCGCCAGACGACACCGCCGGCCGCGTAGACGGCGGTATCCGTCATCGGACCGCCCGCGAACGACGCCGGCGCTGCACGATCGACATGGTCTTGTCCTGCATGTCGACGAGGGGCTTGCCCTCGGCGTCGGTCGAGTGACGGGTCCATACGCCGTCCCCGCCCAGACGCCACGCGCTCGTGCCCTCGCTCATGGCCAGGTCGAACAGGTCGTCGAGCTCCTTCAGCTGCGCCGGGGCGACGATCCGCACGAGCGCCTCGACGCGGCGGTCGAGGTTGCGGTGCATCATGTCGGCGCTGCCGATGTAGGTCTCCTGCTCGCCGTCGTTCTGGAACGCGAAGATACGGGAGTGCTCGAGGTAGCGCCCCAGGATGGAGCGCACCGTGATGTTCTCGCTGAGCCCCTCGACGCCCGGCCGGATGCTGCAGATGCCGCGCACCCAGACCTGCACCGGCACGCCGGCGCGGCTGGCCTGGTACAGCGCGTCGATGATCTGCTCGTCGACCATCGAGTTGACCTTGATGCGGATGCCGGAGGGCTTCCCCTCCAGTGCGTGCCGGCGTTCCCGGTCGATCAGACGCAGGAGGCCCTTGCGCAGGTGGAGGGGGGCCACGAGCAGGCGCTTGAACTTCTTCTCGATGGCGTAGCCGCTGAGCTCGTTGAACAGACGCGTGAGGTCGCGGCCCACCTGGCCGTCGACGGTGAAGAGGCCGAAGTCCTCGTAGATGCGGCTGGTCTTCGGGTTGTAGTTGCCGGTTCCGACGTGCGAGTAGCTGCGCAGCACGCCCGCCTCCTCGCGGATGACCAGCGCCAGCTTGCAGTGGGTCTTCAGGCCCACGAGGCCGTACACGACGTGCACGCCCGCCTTCTCGAGCTTGCGTGCCCAGACGATGTTGTTGGCCTCGTCGAAGCGCGCCTTGACCTCGACCAGGGCCAGGACCTGCTTACCCGCCTCGGCCGCGTCGATGAGCGCCTGCACGATGGGGCTGTCGCCCGAGGTGCGGTACAGCGTCTGCTTGATGGCGAGCACGTGGGGGTCGCGCGCTGCCTGCTCCAGGAACGCCTGCACGCTGGTCGCGAACGACTCGTACGGGTGGTGCACGAGCACGTCGCCCTTGCGGATGGCGGTGAAGAAATCGGGGCGCTCGTTGTTGTCGCCCGGCTGGAACGCGACCGCCGTGGTCGGCACGTGCGGCGGGTAGTGCAGGTCGGGGCGGTCGATGCGCGACAGGTCGAACAGGCCCCGCAGATCCAGGGCGCCGGGCAGCCGGTAGACCTCCTGCTCGGTGATGTCGAGCTCGCGCACGAGCAGGTCGAGCGTCAGGTCGTCCATGTCGTCGGTGATCTCGAGCCGGATGGGCGGGCCGAACCGGCGCCGCATCAGCTCGGCCTCGAGCGCCTGGATCAGGTTCTCGGTCTCGTCCTCCTCGATCACCATGTCCTCGTTGCGGGTGAGGCGGAAGGCGTGGTGGTCGAGGATCTCCATCCCCGGGAACAGGTCCGAGAGGTGGTTCGCGATGAGGTCTTCGAGCGTGATGTAGCGCACGCGCTCGCCGTCGCGTGCGACCTCGACGAAGCGGGGGAGCATGGGCGGCACCTTGAGGCGCGCGAACTCCTGCCGGCCGGTCTTGGCGTTGCGGATGCGGATCGCCAGGTTCAGCGAGAGCCCGGAGATGTACGGGAACGGGTGCGCCGGGTCGACCGCGAGCGGCATGAGCACCGGGAACACCTGCGACTGGAAGTAGTCGTACAGACGCGCGTGGTCGTCCTCGTCGAGTCCGTCCCACCGCACGACCTCGATGCCGGCCTTCGCGAGCGAGGGGCGCACGAGCTGCTCCCAGGCCTCGGCGTGGCGCAGCTGGAGCGCGTGTGCCTCGCGCGAGATGTCGGCCAGCACGTCCTGCGCCGCGCGCCCCACGTTGGTGGGAACGGCGAGGCCCGTCTTGATGCGACGCTTCAGTCCGGCGACGCGCACCATGAAGAACTCGTCGAGGTTGCTGCCGAAGATCGCGAGGAAGTTGGCCCGTTCGAGAGCGGGGACGGTGGGGTCCTCCGCGAGCTCGAGCACGCGCTGGTTGAACGCGAGCCAGCTGAGCTCGCGGTCGAGGTAGCGGTTGTCCGGCAGCTCGGCGTCACCCGTGTCGACCGCCACATCGAAGTCGTCGTCGTCTGCGTCGCCCAGGCCTGCATCGAGCATCTCGTCGGAGATCATTCCCACATCATTGCAGCCGGAGGTGACGCCCGCGTGAACATGGCCGCGGGCCGATCCGCGACGTCAGGAACGGGCGCGCGGTGCGGGGGCTTCGTCGTCTTCGTAGACGTTGAAGCGGTAGCCGACGTTGCGCACGGTGCCGATGAGCTGCTCGAGGTCGCCGAGCTTGGCGCGCAGGCGTCGCACATGCACATCGACGGTGCGGGTGCCGCCGAAGTAGTCGTAGCCCCACACCTCGCTCAGCAGCTGCTCGCGGGTGAAGACCCGTGACGGATGCGTCGCGAAGAAGTGCAGCAGCTGGAATTCCTTGTACGTGAGATCCAGCGGCTTGCCGTGCACCTTCGCGGAGTACGAGGACTCGTCGATCGTGATCCCCGAGGTCTGGATGCGGGTCGACACCTGCTCCTTCGACACCCGGCCCACGGCCAGGCGGATGCGGGCATCCACCTCGGCAGGGCCGGCCGTCACGAGGATGACGTCGTCGACGCCCCAGTCCGTCGACACGGCGGTCAGCCCGCCCTCGGTGACGATCAGCACGAGGGGCGTGTCGAGGCCGGTGGTCGTCATGATCTTGCACAGCGACTTCGCGCCGACGAGGTCGAGGCGGGCGTCGACGAAGACGACGTCGGCCTGCGGGGCGTTGACGAGCTGCGCCGCCTCGGCCGGGATCTGTCGGACGCGGTGGCTCAACAGCTCGAGCGCCGGGAGCGCGGGCGCGCTACCGGCGGAACTCAGAACGAGAAGCTGTGCCAAGGGTCACCTTCCGGAGCGTCGGCTCATCGGCCTCATCCTATGCGCTGTCGTGCACACGCTCGATCGCGGGCACCGCCGCGGCGTGCGTCCGGGCCCTCGTTGGGTGACAATGAGCGTATGACCGCACCCGAGCTCGTGCCTCGTCGTCCCTTCGGCGGCATCGTCGCGGTGTGGATCGTCGCCGCCGTCGCCGGCCTGGTCGTCGCGTTCGTCGTGCCCGAGGAGTGGCGCGCGACGTGGATGACGATCGCCCTGGGCGGGTGCCTCATCCTGGCGTTCTCCATCCAGCTCGCCTACGGACGCCCGCAGCGCTTCATCCAGCGCGTCGCACTGAGCACCCTCGGCGCGCTGCTCGTGCTCGGGGTGATCAGTGCGGGCCTCGCTCTCGCGTCGGTCACCGCCCTGATCGCCTGACCCGGGGCGCGGACGAGGGGCTAGAGTAGGGACCATGGACCTCGTCGCCCTGGAACTCTTCTTCGTGGGCCTGCTCGGGCTGGCCTCCCTCGCGATCGCCTTCGTCTCGGCGGTCGTGCTCAAGAACCTGTACCGCGGCCAGCGCTGACGGAGCGGGCAGTGATCGAACTCCCCACCGATCTGCCCGCCGACCTCGCGCCGCTGTCGTGGCTGCTGGGCGTGTGGGAAGGCACCGGCGTCATCGACTACGAGGCGGACGGCCACCACTTCACGGGTGAGTTCACGCACCGCGTCAGCTTCAGCCACGACGGCGGGCCGGCGCTGAACTACTCGGCCTCGGCATGGATCATCGACGGCGAGCAGCGCACACCGCTCGTGGCCGAGGTCGGCTTCTGGCGGCTCGTCCGCCCGGTCGACGCCGCGGAGCCCGGTCCCGGCCTCCTGCCCGGCATCGGCGAGGCGCCGCTGCGCACCGTCGACGACGTCGAGGCGCTCCGCACGCCCGAGGGCGGGTTCGAGATCGAGGTCGACCTCGTGCACTCCGACGGCGTCAGCGAGCTGTACCTCGGACAGATCCAGGGCCCGCGCATCGACATCGCGACCGATGCGGTGGTGCGCTCGGCCAGCGCTAAGCCGTACACCGCCGCGACCCGCCTCTACGGGCTGGTCGACGGACACCTGCTGTGGGCCTGGGATGTGGCGGCGCTCGGGTCCGAGCTCGGCTCCCACGCCTCGGCGCGTCTCGCGAAGGTCGACTGATGCCCGGCGCGTTCTCCGGCGTCCCGGGCGCCGTGGTCGACGACGGGGTGCTCCGGCACGCCGGGGACCCGATGCGCGAGCAGCGCGCGCTGGTGCGCGGCACCGCCATCGCCCCGCGCGGCGATCGTCGCGTGCTGGCCGTGACCGGCGAGGACCGGCTCACCTGGCTCGACTCGATCACCTCGCAGGCCCTCGCGCAGTTGCCGACCGGTCGCTCCACGGAACTCCTCGTGCTCGATCCGCAGGGGCGCGTCGAGCACGTCGCCGGCGTCGTGGATGACGGCGAGACGACCTGGCTCTTCGTCGACGCCGACGACGCGGCGGGGCTGCTGACCTTCCTCACGCGTATGCGGTTCCGGCTGCGCGTGGCCCCGCGGGACGCCTCCGACGAGTACGCGATCGTGAGCGTCACGGACGACGGGATGGGGCTGCTGCGTCCCGCGGCGCCCTCCGGCCCCGCCGTGGTGTGGCGCGACCCGTGGCCCGATGTGACCGAGGGCGGCGCGGCCTACGCGCACCCGGACGATCACCCGGGCGACGACTGGCGCTGGAACGACGCGCTCGTCGACGCCGCCGAGCAGGACCGTCTCGCATCCCTCGCCGCCGCGGGCGAGCTGACGGTGGCGGGTGCGCTGGCCGTCGACGCCCTGCGCGTCGCCGCGTGGCGACCGCGCTGGCGCGACGAGGTCGACGAGCGCACCATCCCGCACGAGCTCGACTGGCTGCGCACCGCGGTGCACCTCGACAAGGGCTGCTACCGCGGGCAGGAGACGGTCGCGAAGGTGCACAACCTCGGCCACCCGCCGCGGCGGGTGATCGCCCTGCACCTCGACGGCAGCGCCGAGTCGCTGCCGCGCCGGGGCGACGTGGTCCTCTCCGGCGGCGCCGAGATCGGACGCATCACCTCGGCCGCCCGGCACTACGAGGACGGGCCCATCGCGCTCGCCGTCGTCAAGCGCACCGCCGACACCGACGTCGACCTCGTGGTGCAGACCGAGGACGGCGACGTCGCCGCATCCGCCACGACCGTGGTGCCGAAGGATGCGGGTGCGACGGCGGGCGTTCCGCGCCTCCCGCGCCTGTCCCGTCGGCGCTGACGACCCGGTGGACGACGCCAGCGCCACCACGCGCGCTGTGCCCGTGCGGCTGCGCGACCGGCTCGACCTGCGCCCGCGCCTGGCGCGCGTGCGCACCTCGCTCCCCGCGGTCGCCCAGCTCGTGGTGGCCGCCACCGGGGCGTACGCCTTCGCGCACCTGGTGCTCGGCCACGCGGCGCCCGTGCTGGCCGGAACGGTCGCGCTCTCCAGCCTCGGCCTCGTGCGCGACGCGCGCCCGCGCCGGGTCGCCGAGACGGTGGCAGGGATGCTCCTCGGCATCGTCGTGGCGGAGCTGCTGCTCTGGGGGATCGGTCCGGGCTGGTGGCAGCTCGCGGTGACGCTCGGTGCCGTCCTGCTGCTGGCCCGCCTCTTCTCGCCCCAGGCCGGTTTCGCGCTGGCGGCCGCCATCCAGGGCCTCATCGTCCTGCTCTTCCCGCTCTCGAGCACGGATGCGGCGTGGGCCCGCCTGATCGACGGCGCGGTGGGCAGCGTCGCCGCGCTCCTCGTGACCGCGCTCATCCCGCGCAACCCCCGCGCCGAGCTGCTGCGCGAGGCGCGGGAGCTGTTCCGCGAGGCCGACGCCGCGATCGCCGCGATCGTGCAGGGCCTGCACCGCGGGGATCGACTGCGCGCCGAGCGCGGTCTCGAGAAGGCGCGGGCCCTCGACCCGCTCGTGCGCGCCTGGCACGAGTCGCTCGACTCGGCGGCCGCCGTCGCCCGCATCTCGCCGTTCCTGCGCCGACGACGCACCGAACTCGATCGTCATCGTCGGGTGCTGGCGGCCACCGACCTCGCGGTGCGCAACCTCCGCGTCATCGGACGCCGCGCGGCCTACCTCCTCGACGACGGCATCGCACGGCCCGTGCCCGCGGACGTCCTCGCCGGTCTCGGCCGGGGCCTGGCGCTCGTCGGAGAGTCGCTCGGAGACATCGAGCAGGAGCCGGTGGCGCGCGAGAGCGTGCTGGCCATCGCCGCGCACCTGAACCCCGCCGACGTCCTGCCAGGGGCCGGCGCGGGGGAGCAGGACCTCGTCGCGGCGATGCGTCCGCTCGCGGTCGACCTGCTGACCGCGGCCGGGCTCTCGGGCGCCGACGCGCGACGATCCGTGCCCCGGCTCTGACTCAGTCGCCGGGCGCCACGCTCTGCCACGGCACGGTGACCTCGCCCAGCCGCCACCGGGCACGCTCCCGCAGCGGCCACCCCTCTGCCGTGAGGGCCTGCATCGCCGCCCGCCAGCGTTGCACCGGCCCGAAGGCCGAGAGTGCCGCCGCGCGCTCCCACTCGCGGTCGAGTCCTTCCAGGAACGCGTGCACGCGCTCCCCGGGGACGTTGCGGTGGATGAGGGCCTTGGGCAGGCGCTCCGCCGCGATCGAGGGCATCTCGAGGTCGGCGAGGCGCAGCGCGATCGTCAGGGTGCGCGGGGCGGCATCCGCGCCCACCTCGATCCACGTGGCCACCCGCCCCACCTCGCTGCACGTGCCCTCCACGAGGATGCCGTCGGGGGCGAGGCGGCGCGTCATCCGCGACCAGGCGTCGGCGACCTCGTGCTCGTCGTACTGGCGCAGCACGTTGAAGGCGCGGATGACGATCGGCGGGCGCGGGGCGGGCACCTCGAAGCCGCCGCGGTCGAACGCGACCCGGGCATCGGGGCGGAAGGGGGTCTCGCCGGCGCGCACCGCGGCCAGCTGCGCGCGGGCGGACGCGACGCGCGCGGGGTCGATCTCGAGTCCCTGCACGGCCGCGTCCGGTCGCACCCGATGCACTCTGGCCTCGAGTTCGAAGGCCGTCACGCCGCTCGCCCCGTAGCCCAGATCGACCACCAGCGGATGCGGATCCGCGCGTCGCAGCACGGGATGCCGGGCGATCCACCGGTCGACGCGGCGCAGGCGATTCGTCCCCGTGGTGCCGCGGGTGATGCGGCCGACGGGTGAAGCGCTCATGGCCCCATGATGCCAGCGCCGGGCTGGATATCATGGGCTCATGACTTCCCCACACACCCTGATTCTGCTTCGCCATGGCCAGAGCCAGTGGAACGAGCTGAACCTGTTCACCGGCTGGGTCGATGTGCGCCTGACCGAGCAGGGCAAGGCCGAGGCCGCCCGCGGCGGCGAACTGCTGGCCGAGGCCGGGCTGCTGCCCGACGTCGTGCACACGTCGCTGCTGAGCCGCGCCATCCAGACCGCGAACCTGGCCCTCGACGCCGCCGACCGGCTCTGGATCCCGGTCAAGCGCACGTGGCGCCTCAACGAGCGTCACTACGGCGCGCTGCAGGGCAAGGACAAGGCCGAGACGCTCGCCGAGTTCGGCCAGGAGCAGTTCATGCTCTGGCGCCGTTCGTTCGACGTGCCGCCGCCGCCCCTCGCCGACGACTCCGAGTTCAGCCAGGTCGACGACCCGCGCTACGCCGGCATCGACGGCGAGGTTCCCCGCACCGAGTCGCTGAAGCTCGTCATCGACCGCCTGCTGCCGTACTGGGACGAGGCCATCGTCCCCGACCTCACCGCCGGCAAGACGGTGCTGGTCGCGGCCCACGGCAACTCGCTGCGCGGCCTCGTCAAGCAGCTCGAGGGCATCAGCGACGACGACATCGCCGAGCTGAACATCCCCACGGGCATCCCGCTGGTCTACCGGCTCGACGAGAACCTGAAGCCCCTCGGCCCGGGCGAGTACCTCGACCCCGAGGCTGCCGCGGCGGGCGCCGCCGCGGTCGCGAACCAGGGCAAGTAAGCCACGTACGAGGAAGGGCCGGATGCGAATCGCATCCGGCCCTTCCTCGTACCCGGTGTCAGGCCGGGGTGGTGTCCTCGGCGGGCACGGGCGACCAGTCGCCGGTCGCCAGGTAGACGATCTTCTTCGCGACCGACACCGCGTGGTCGCCGAAGCGCTCGTGGTAGCGGCTGGCGAGCGTGGCGTCGACCGTCGCGGCGGCCTCGCCCTGCCAGGTGTCGCTGAGCACCTTCTCGAAGACGCTGACGTGCAGATCGTCGAGCTTGTCGTCCGCGTTGCGGATCTCCTCGGCGAGGTCGAGATCGCGCGTGCGCAGCAGCTCGGTGAGCTTGCGGGCCAACTCGACGTCGATCGCACCCATGCGGGTGAACGTGCTCTTGAGGCCGCGCGGGATGGCGCGGTCGGGGAAGCGCATGCGGGTGAGCTGCGCGATGTGCTCGGCGATGTCGCCCATGCGCTCGAGCGACGCGCTGATGCGCAGCGCCGAGACGACGGTGCGCAGATCGCTCGCGACCGGCTGCTGCCGGGCGAGGATGTCGATCGCGAGCTCGTCGAGGGCGATGGCCTTGTCGTCGATCACCGGATCGTTGTCGATGACCTCTTCGGCGAGGGCGACGTCGCTGGTTCCGAACGCCGTCGTCGCCTTCTCGATCGCTTCGGTGACGAGCTCGGCGATCTCGACGAGCCGCAGGCGGACGTCGTCGAGGGACTGCTGGAAAACCTCGCGCATGAAAACAGGCACCTTCCTGGGGTCGTGGGGGCGGCCCGGCCGCAACCTGGGCGATTCTCGTCGTCGAAGGTTAACGAACGGTGCCGCGGGAGTGAATTGTACCGAGGTGACCCGCCTGCAGAGGGCCGCGGGTGGGGTCCGGGTTCAGCATCCATTTACGCTGGAGCCATGAACTCGTCGCAGCTGGCGCTGCTCGCCCTGCTGGTCGGGGTCGTGATCGGGGCGGCGATCACGCTGCTGATCTTCGGTGCCATGCGGGCCAGGGCGCGGGTCGAGGCCCGCAATTCGGCGGCGGTTCCCGAGGGTGTTCCGGCGGTCCTCGCCGCGATGGATGACAGTGCCGTCGTCGTCGATGCGTCGGGCACGGTGCGCGCCGCATCCACCAGCGCCGAGGCGTTCGGCATGCACGTCGAGGCCGTCCTGCCCGAGGACGCCCTGCGCGAGCTCGCGCGGAACGCCCGCGCAGGACGGGCGGCGACGACCGCGAGCATGACGCTGCGCCGTGCCGCCTCGCCCGCGGAGGCGCGTCTGGTCTCGGCCCGCGCGACGGTCATCTCGCCGCGCCTCGTGCTGATCGTCATCCGCGACATCACCGAGCGCGAGCGCGTCGAGCAGATGCGTCGTGACTTCGTCGCCAACACCTCGCACGAGCTGAAGACGCCGGTCGGCGCGGTCAGCCTGCTCGCCGAGGCGATCGAGTCGGCCGCCGACGACCCCGCGCAGGTGCGCATCTTCACCGCGCGGCTGAGTGCCGAGGCTGCACGCCTCGCGTCGCTGACCTCGCGTGTCATGAACCTGTCGCGGCTGCAGTCCGCCGACGAGCTCGCCGAGGTGCGCGACGTCTCGGTCGACTCTGTCGTCACCTCGGCCGTCGAGGCGCACATGCTGCCGGCCGGCTCGGCCGGCGTCACGCTGGTGCGCGGCGGCGCGCGCGGCCTGTACGTGCGCGGCGACGCCCAGATCCTGACCGAGGCGCTCGGGAACCTCGTCGCCAACGCCATCGCGTACTCGCCGTCGGGCTCCAGCGTGGGCATCGGCGTCAAGCAGGTGCACAATGCCGTCGAGATCGCGGTCACCGACCGCGGCATCGGCATCTCGGAGGAAGATCAGCAGCGCGTGTTCGAACGCTTCTTCCGCTCCGATCAGGCGCGTTCGCGGCGCACCGGCGGCACCGGCCTCGGGCTGTCGATCGTCAAGCACGCCGTGCAGCGGCACGGCGGCGAGGTGCGCATCTGGTCGCGCGTGGGCCGCGGGTCGACGTTCACCATCCAGCTGCCCCTGGCCGCGCCCCCGGACGACCTGGATGCGGCGCCTCGTCCGCGGCGTCGGCCCAAGCGCCCCAAGAAGACCCCCGCCGCGGTCGCGGCGTCGCCCGACACGACGAACGGAAACCTGGAATGACACGAGTGCTCATCGTCGAGGACGAGCCCGACCTCGCCGACCCGCTGGCGTACCTGCTGCGCCGCGAGGGGTTCGAGGTCGAGATCGCCGAAGACGGGCCGACGGCCCTCAGCGCCTACCGCGAGCGGGGCGCCGACATCGTGCTGCTCGACCTGATGCTGCCCGGCATGCCGGGCACCGAGGTGTGCCGGCAGATCCGCACGTCGTCGGCGGTGCCGATCATCATGCTGACGGCCAAGGACAGCGAGGTCGACATCGTCGTGGGGCTCGAGCT
The DNA here is from genome assembly GCF_040685095.1 of Microbacterium sp. NPDC089189. NCBI lineage: Bacteria > Bacillati > Actinomycetota > Actinomycetes > Micrococcales > Microbacteriaceae > Microbacterium > Microbacterium sp. NPDC089189. The sequence continues at coordinate 7,541 of NZ_JBFBHG010000011.1, read as the reverse complement.
CGGCGCCGACGACTACGTCACCAAGCCCTACTCGGCACGCGAGCTGTTGGCGCGGATGCGGGCGGTGCTGCGCCGCTTCGCGCAGGTCGAGGCCGACCTCGACGAGCGCGTGCTGCAGGGCGGTCGTGTGACGCTCGACATCGACCGGCACACGGTGTCGGTGGGCGGTGGCGAGATCAACATGCCGCTCAAGGAGTTCGAGCTCCTCGAGGTGCTCATGCGCAACGCCGGTCGCGTGCTCACCCGCGGACAGCTGATCGACCGGGTGTGGGGCACGGACTACTTCGGCGACACCAAGACGCTCGACGTCCACATCAAGCGCATCCGGTCGCGCATCGAAGAGAACCCCAGCGATCCGGTGATGCTCGTGACGGTCCGCGGACTCGGTTACCGCTTCGAGTCCTGACCGACGAAAAAGAGGAGGGCACCCCGCGCGGGGTGCCCTCCTCTTTCGTCGTATGCGTGACTACGGGACCAGGGGAGCCAGGTACTCGAGGTCGCCGTTGAGGACGGGGATGTCGGTGCGGGCGCCTTCGCCGTCGCCGGACTGGAAGAAGACGGGCACGGTCGCGCCGGGCTGCGTGTTCAGGTCTTCGATGAGCAGGGGCTCGGTCTCGTCGGTGCCGAGGCTCAGGGTCTCGCCGCCGCGGACGCGCAGGGTCAGCGAGACGGCGTCCGAGCCCTCGCCCACCTGGATGTTCAGCGAGGTGGGGTCGTCGGTCGTGTTCACGATGGCGGCGACGAGGTTGCCCTCGGTGCCCTCGTCGTTCGCGACGATGAGGACGTTGCGCAGCTGCAGCGGTCCGCTGCTGTCGGGCACGTTCATGCCGTCCGACGGGGCGTACTGGATCGTGGTGCCCTGGGGCGCGAGCATGGCGCAACCGCTGGTTCCCAGGACGACAGCAGCGCCCACGATGACGGACGCGATCAGGCGCGTTTTCACGGTTCCTCCTGGTGGCAGACGGCTTCGCCCTCAGTCTACGGGGTCCGCGCCCGCGTCCCCGAATGACGACGGCCTGCGGACGCTCGCGCGCGGGAGTGGGGGAGCGGCGAAGGCGCGAACCTTAGCGCATGCACCCCTGTGGTATCCTGGTCGTTGCCGAAAGGACATAACTCCATGCTTTTTGAGGTTGGCGAAACGGTCGTATACCCGCACCACGGGGCGGCGACGATCATCGAGGTCAAGGAACGCGTCATCAAGGGCGAGACCAAAAAATACTTGAAGCTCAACGTCACTCAGGGTGATCTGGTCATCGAGGTCCCGGCCGAGAATGTCGACCTGGTCGGCGTGCGCGACGTGATCGGCAAGGACGGTCTCGAGCGGGTCTTCGAGGTGCTGCGTGCGCCGTTCACCGAGGAGCCGACCAACTGGTCGCGCCGCTACAAGGCGAACCTCGAGAAGCTGGCGTCGGGTGACGTGATCAAGGTCAGCGAGGTCGTGCGCGACCTCTGGCGCCGCGATCAGGACCGCGGCCTGTCGGCCGGAGAGAAGCGCATGCTCGCCAAGGCGAAGCAGATTCTCGTGTCCGAGCTCGCTCTGGCAGAGAAGACCGACGAGGAGAAGGCCAGCCTGCTCCTCGACGAGGTCCTCGCCAGCTGACGGACGGCGCGCACATGGTCGCGCCGGTGCCGCGCATCGCGGTCATCGTCGTCGCGGGCGGATCCGGAACCCGTCTGGGGGAGGACGCGCCCAAGGCGTTCGTGGGGCTCGATGAGCACACGATGCTGCGTCACGCCCTCGACGGCGTCTTCGCCGGCGTCGACGCGCAGGTGGTCGTCGTCGCGCCCCGCGGCCGTGAAGGACAGGCGTCGACCGACGCGATCGCCGCGGCCGGACCGCGCCGCGATCAGGTGAGCGTGGTCACGGGCGGCGCGACACGGCAGCAGTCCGTCGCCGCCGGGCTGAAGGCGCTCTGGGGCGACGTCGAGATCGTCCTCATCCACGATGCGGCGCGGGCGCTCACGCCTCCCGCCGTCTTCGCGCGCGTGGTCGCTGCGATCGACGAGACGGGCTGGGGAGCGATTCCGGTCGCGTCCGTCGTCGACACCATCAAGCGGGTGGCCGACGGGCAGGTCGTCGCGGCTCTCGATCGCGCCGAACTCGGCGCAGCGCAGACGCCGCAGGGCTTCCGGCGCGATGTGCTCGAGTCCGCCTACGCGAGTGCGACCGAGGAGTACACCGACGACGCGGCCCTCGTGGCCGCGGCCGGGCATCGCGTCGCCGTGGTCGAGGGCGATCCGCTGGGCTTCAAGATCACGCTGCCCGCCGACCTCGCTCGCGCTCGCTCGCTCGTGACCGCGAGTCCCGCCCATCCGGCACGCCTCGACCGCACCGGACTCGCGCCGCGTGTCGGGGTCGGCACCGACGTGCACGCCTTCGGCGGCGAGGGCGTGCTGTGGCTCGCGGGCCTCGAATGGCCGGGGGAGCGGGCGCTGTCCGGCCACTCCGACGGCGACGCGGTCGCCCACGCCATCGTCGACGCTCTGCTGTCGGCGGCGGGTCTCGGAGACATCGGAACGCACTTCGGGGTCGACCGCCCCGAGTACTCCGGTGCGCACGCCGAGGCCTTCCTCGCGCGCACGCGCGCCCTCGTCGGCGAGGCGGGATGGGCGATCGGCAACGTGTCGGTGCAGGTGCAGGCCACGCGCCCGCGGTTCGCGCATCGCCGTGCCGAGTCCGAGGCGGTGCTGACGGCCGCGCTCGGAGCGCCGGTCTCGGTGGCCGCGACCACGACCGACGGCCTCGGGTTCCCGGGGCGCGGCGAAGGCGTGTTCGCGGTGGCGGTCGCGCTGCTCGTTCCCGCGTGACGGCGAAGACGATCCTGCTGCGAGACCGCGGCGCTCAGAGGGTGCGCGTCATGAAGATCGAGAACGGGTCCTCGACGTAGTCGTCGAAGGGGCCGCAGACGACGAACCCCTCGCTCTCGTAGAGCCGCACCGCGGGTACGAACTCCGCGGTGCTCCCGGTCTCCAGCCACAGGCTGGCGAGCCCCAGCGTGCGCGACTCCGCCACGATGTGGCGCAGCATCCCCCGACCGATGCCGCGCCCGAGATGCGACGGGGACACCCGCATCGACTTGATCTCGCCACGGGTCGCGCCGCGGAGGGCGAGGGCTCCCATCCCCGCGAGCTCGGCGCCGTCCCAGGCGGTCCAGAACCGGATCGACGGGTCGGTGAGGGCGGTCGCGTCGAGCGCGTGCACGCTCTCCGGCGGCGAGGTGTCGTGCATCCCGGCCAGGTGCGACGCGACCAGGGCGCGGACCGCGGGAGTCGTCAGATCATCCGGGCGGTAGTCGATCACGTCAGGCCTCCACGGCGAACGGGCGCGGATCCTTGGGGCCGCGCGAGCCCCATGCGAGAAGGACGAGACCCGCCGCGAGAGCGGCGACGCCGGCCAGACCCGCGCCGGGGATGACCTCGCCCAGCACGAGCACGCCCAGAAGCGCGGCCGTCACCGGTTCGGCCAGGGTGAGCGTGGCGGCGGTCGCGGCGGTCAGGCGCTGGAGGCCCCAGGTGAACAGCGTGTAGGCGATCGCGATCGTCGCCAGCCCCAGCCAGAGCGCGAGCGCGATGCCCGACGGCTCGGTGAGCCACGTGAGGTCGGCGAACGGCAGCATGGCCACGGCGCAGATCGCCGATCCGAGTCCCATGGCGCCCGCCACCGTGAAGGGGTCCCATCCGCCGTCCATGAGCCGGCGCTGCGCGTTCGCGAACACGGCGAACGCGGCGCCCGCCCCCAGCGATCCGAGGACCCCCACCGGGTCGACGCCGCCGTCCGCGCCGCCGCCGAAGGCGAGGAGCACCACCCCGAGGGTCGCCAGGGCGGTGGCGATCATCCAGGTGCGTCGCGGCAGGCGCCGGGTCAGCGCCCACTCGATGAGGCCGGCCAGGACCGGGGCGGCGCCGAGCGCCACCACGGTTCCCACGGCGACGCCGCTGCGGGTGGTGCCGAGGAAGAAGAGGGGCTGGTAGGCGGCGAGGCAGATGCCGGTGAGCGCCATGAGGGCGAACGCGCGTCGCGTGAGCGGGGGAGTCCGCGCGGCGGTCCGCGTGCGATGACGGCGGGCGAGCGCGAAGCCCAGAGCGGCCAGGGCCGTGCCGCCGACCGCCAGACGGACGGCGCCCACCGCCCACGGCGTCGTGCCCTCGGGTCCGAGTGCCTGCGAGGTGCCGGTCGTTCCGAACAGCACCGCCGCGGCGAGCACGGCGAGCACGGGGAGCATCCGTCCTTTGTACCGCGTGCGTATGACGGGCTGGTAACGGGCCCCGCCGGTAGGCTGGTCGGGTGACGATCCGGCTCTACGACACCCAGGCGCAGCTCCTGCGCGACTTCGTGCCGCTCGATTCCGAGAACGTCACCATGTACGTCTGCGGTCCCACCGTGCAGTCCGGGCCGCACATCGGGCACCTGCGTGCCGCCCTCAGCTTCGATCTGCTGCGCCGGTGGCTCGCGCACCGCTACGGTCGCGTCACGTTCGTCCGCAACGTCACCGACATCGATGACAAGGTCCTCGACAACGCCACGCCGACGGAGCCCTGGTGGGCGCTCGCCTACCGCATGGAGCGCGAGTTCACTGAGGCCTACGGTGCGATCGGCATCGAGGCGCCGACCTACGAGCCGCGCGCCACCGCATCCATCCCGCAGATGATCGCCCTCATCGAGGAGCTCGTCGAGCGCGGGCATGCCTACCCGGCGCCGGACGGCTCGGGCGACGTGTACTTCGACGTCCGCTCGTGGTCGGCCTACGGGTCGCTCACGCACCAGTCGATCGACGCGATGGAGGCGGCGACGGATGCCGACCCGCGCGGCAAGCGCGACGCCCACGACTTCGCGCTGTGGAAGGGCGCCAAGGCCGGTGAGCCGGCGGACGCGTCGTGGGAGTCCCCGTGGGGCACAGGCCGGCCCGGGTGGCACATCGAGTGCTCGGCGATGTCGCGCCGGTACCTGGGGCCGTCGTTCGACATCCACGGCGGCGGACTCGACCTCCGCTTCCCGCACCACGAGAACGAGCTCGCCCAGTCCACCGCGGCGGGCGACGCGTTCGCCCAGTACTGGGTGCACAACGGACTCGTGACCGTCGACGGGCAGAAGATGTCGAAGTCGCTGGGCAACTTCGTGCTCGCCGCCGATGCGCTGGCGCTGCGCGAGCCGCTGGTCGTGCGCTACGCGCTCGCCGCCGCGCACTACCGCTCGAGCCTCGACATCTCGGAGAAGACGTTCGACGAGGCGGAGGCCGCTCTCGAGCGCATCGCCACGTTCATCGCCCGGGTCCGCCGCACCCTCCCCGGTGCGCCGGACGAGACCGCGATCGGGGTCCTGCCCGAGGCGTTCGCCGCAGCGATGGACGACGACCTGGGCGTGCCGCAGGCGCTCGCCGTGCTGCACGAGACCGTGCGCCGCGGCAACGTCGCGCTCGATGCGAGCGACACGGATGCGGCCTGGCGCGCCTTCACCGAGGTGGATGCCATCATCCGCATCCTCGGATTCGATGAGCTGGCCGGCAGCGGCGACGACACCGGTGCGACCGCGTCGGCGCTCGACGCCCTGGTGCAGAGCCTCATCACCCAGCGCGCCGACGCGCGCGAGATCAAAGACTGGGCCACGGCAGATCGCATCCGCGACGCCGTCGCGGCCGCGGGGATCGCCCTCGAAGACTCGGCGGGCGGCACCCATTGGAGCATCACCGGGGACCGCCCCGGAACGAAGGAGTAAACATGGCAGGCAGCAAGCCCGGTCGCCCCGGCGCGGCCAAGGGAAAGAAGGGCCCCACCAAGGGCACCGGCGGCAAGAACAAGCGGTCGCTCGAAGGACGCGGACCGACCCCCAAGGCCGAGGATCGCGCCTGGCACCCCGCGGGCAAGCGCAAGGCCGCGGCCGAGCGCTTCGCCGCCGCGGGCGGCACCGGCAAGCCCGGCGGCCGGCCGCAGGGCGGGGGCAACCCGAACCGCACCGGACGGGCGAAGCAGATCGACGACACCGAGACGGTCACGGGCCGCAACTCGGTGCTCGAGGCGCTCCGCGCCAAGATCCCCGCCACGGCCTTCTACATCGCGCAGCGCGTCGAGATGGACGACCGCGTCAAGGAGATGCTGTCGACCGCGACGCAGCGCGGCATCCCCGTGCTCGAGGTCACGCGCCCCGAGCTCGACCGGATGGCCGGATTCGACGGCGTCCACCAGGGCGTCGCGCTCAAGGTTCCGCCGTACGAGTACGCCCACCCGCAGGATCTGCTCGAGAAGGTCATCCACCGCGGTCAGGTGCCGCTCTTCGTCGCGCTCGACGGCGTCACCGACCCGCGCAACCTCGGCGCCATCATCCGCTCCACGGCGGCGTTCGGCGGTCAGGCGATCATCGTCCCGCAGCGTCGCAGCGCCGGCGTCAACTCGGCGGCGTGGAAGACCAGTGCGGGCGCCGCGGCGCGCGTGCCGGTGGCGGTCGCCGCCAACCTCACCTCGACGCTGAAGGACTTCAAGAAGCAGGGCGTCTTCGTGCTCGGCCTCGACGGCGGCGGCGACGTGTCGCTGCCCGCGCTCGAGCTCGCGGACCGTCCCGTCGTGATCGTCGTCGGGTCCGAGGGCAAGGGTCTCTCGCGCCTCGTGACCGAGACCTGCGACCAGATCGTCTCGATCCCGATCTCATCGGCGACCGAGTCGCTCAACGCCGGCATCGCCGCATCCGTGGCGCTCTACCAGGTGGCGACGATCCGCCAGAACCCGACCGCCTGACCCCCTCCGCACGACCCATCGCACGATCCGACCGCACGATCCGAAGGAGAGCATCATGACCCGCATCGCCGTCATCGGCGGCACCGGCTACGCCGGCAGCCACATCGTCACCGAGGCCGCCAAGCGCGGTCACACCGTGCTGTCGATCGCGCGCACGGTCGCCGCCGAGCGCGTGACGGGCGCGACCTATCTCGAGGGCACGCTGCTCGACGTGCCGACGCTCGCGGCCGAGCTCGTGGGTGTCGACGTCGTCGTCTCGGCGGTCGCCGCCCGCGGCGACATGCTCGGCAACCTGCGTCCCGCGATCGCACAGCTGCTCTCGGTGCTGCCGGAGGACGTGCGTCTCGGCGTCATCGGCGGCGCGGGCGGTTCGCTCGTCTCGCCCGACGGCCCGCGACTGGTCGACACCGACGGCTTCACCGACGAGTTCAAGCCCGAGGCCCTCGAGGCCATCGGCATCCTCGACGATCTGCGCGCGGATGCGGCCGGTCGCGACTGGTTCTACGTGCACCCCGCGGGCGGCTTCGGCGCGTGGGCACCGGGGGAGCGCACCGGCTCCTACCGCGACGGCGGCGATGTGCTCGTCGTCGACGACAACGGGGAGTCGTTCATCTCCGGTGCTGACCTGGCCGTCGCCGTTCTCGACGAGATCGAGTCCCCGAAGCACTCCCGCGAGCGCTTCACCGTCGGCTACTAGCCCCTGGCGGGTCCCGCCCCATCCCACCGCCCCACCCCGCCGCGGGGGGATGCGCGGGGGGGGCGCGGGGAGGAGCGGGGCGGGTGGGGGGCACCCGCGGAGGTGGCGGGGGGGGGGT